>DASVWZ010000170.1:0-45469 GCA_036392935.1 Terriglobales bacterium
TCCGCATGGTCGCAGTCTGGTCCTTCACCACGTACACGAACGCTCCTTGCGCATTCCTCTGCACCGCGGCATTGGGAATCAAAGTAGCTCCGTGCTGCGTCTGCACCAGCAAATGAGCATTCACAAACTGGCTGGGAAAAAGCGCGTTATCGCTGTTCGTAAATTGCGCTTTCAACTTCACCGTTCCCGTGGTGGTATCGATCTGGTTGTCGACCGTCAGCAGGGAACCGCTCGCGATCTTCTTGCTGTTGTCGCGGTCAAGCGCATCCACCGCCATGGTGTGTCCCTGCCGCAATTGCTGCTGGATCTGCGGCAAATAATCCTCCGCCACGCTGAATATCACGGTGATCGGCTGCAGTTGTGTAATCACCACCAGCGGTGTCGTGCTGTTGGCCTGAACAATGTTCCCCGGATCCACCAGCCGCAATCCCACGCGTCCATCAATCGGCGACGTGATGTGGCAATAAATCAGATTGACCTTCGCGTTATCCAGCATTCCCTCGTCGTTCTTGACTGTGCCTTCATCCTGAAAAACCGTCTGTTGCTGGTCGTCATACTGCTGCTTGGCGATCGCGTTTCGGTCGAGTGCCTGTTTGTACCGGTCAAGATCGATCCGCGCCTCGTTCAACACTGCCTGATCGTGCGCCAGTTGTCCCTCCGCCTGCGTCAGCGCAGCTTCGTACGGCCGCGCGTCGATCTCCAGCAGTGAATCTCCCTTGCGCACCATCTGTCCTTCGCGATAATTCACTTTCATGATCTGTCCCTGCACCCGGCTGGTCACAGTGACCGTGTACACCGGCGTCACCGTTCCCAGCGCATCGATGTACACCCCAATGTCTCCCGTCTTCGCCGTCGCCACCGCAATCGGCACGCTCCTCACCGGAGCCGACGCCTTCACCGTCGACGTCTTCGCCGTCTGTCGCTGCCAGAACCAAAAAATTCCCGCGCCCAGAATCACCACTGCAACCATCAGCCATACCCACCACGGCATATGGTGCCGTGATGGTTGACTTGTGGGCTGGACCTGCGATTTCTCGGCGCTCGCCGCCTTCGCTGGTTCGGACATTATGCTTCCCCTTTCAATCTCGCTTTTGCTTTTCCAGAATCTGCCGGGCGCTCTCTTCCACTCGGTTGGGTTCAGCTAACGCGCTGCATCTTTTCGGACGGCCTGCCCGCGCTCTGCAGATACACGAATCCACTTCTCTTGATGTGTTTTTACTCCAGTCGCACGTAACGCTTCAGTAAGCACAGAGTAAAAGTTTGTAAATTCCTGCACGTGGCTGTGTTTCGATGCGTTTGCGCGCACGCGTGCCCCTGCAAATTTCGCATTTCGGGCGAATTCTTAGAGTGGAAAAAACCTGCATACCCGCCCGGAAGAAGCCGGGTTGCGCGCGTGGCCCCGCAATGGCATCATAGTTGGCTGAAGCTGAAGTCTCAGCCGGATGCTACGAGACCGGCTTCCAAACTTTGCCATTAAACGACCGAGAGGTGCATCATGCCGAATAAAAAGAAGGGCGCAAAAAGTTCATCGCAACCGCCGGCAAAAAAGCGTCAGCCTGGCCAATACCCGAGTCCCGAGCAGTTGGAGCAGGACGCCGACGAGATGGCGGGGAAGGCGCAGGAAGTCGAAAACAAATACGACGAGGACCACGACATCTTTACCAAGTGACGCTGGCAGGAGCCGCCTTGGCGTCGAACAACTGGGAGCTAGCCGCTAGAAGCTTCGTTTCTACTGCTCGCCAACCACCGGCTGGCTCCCGGCCACTCCCTCAAATATCGGATACAATTTGTCCCCAATCACCCGGTAAATTCCGTACGCGCTCCCCGAGTCCGAAACTTTCTGAAACAGCAACTCGCCGTTCCCATCCCCGTTCGCATCCACCGCGTCCACCAATTGCCATTGCGGCTCGACATCCAGATGCTTCTCGTCCGTCACCGACGAAAACACCTTATGAAAATCCCCGTTGATGTCCTCGCGCGCCACCAGCGTGATCGTCCGTTCCATACCGCTCCCAGAAGTCGAAGAAGATGACCCGGAAGGCGAATTCGCCGCAGACTTCGATGTCGCCGGCCCCGAAGCCCTCGCCGCCGCCGGCTCTACCTTCGCCATCACCACCACCGTCGGCTCATTTCCGTTCGTCAGATCGAAAACCCTCATCTTCACGTCCTTAAACTCCGGCCCGGAAGCCTTGGCCGCTGCGGCTTTCGGCCTGCTCGTCCCGGTCGCCTTCGAAGCGGCAGCCGGATGTCCCGTCCCGCTTGCTGTCGCCGGTTTCGGCGTCGCTCCAATTACCGCTGCCGCCGTCGTCTTATCGTGCGCTTTGAGTTCTTCCGTAGCCATTGCCAGCAGCTTCTGCCGGAACTCCGCATCCTGCGCTGGCGTCAAGTTGTACGCATACGATTGCGCGGGTGGACCATCTTCGTCTGAAATCGCCGGGATCGAATCCGCCGTCGCCGTCTTCCCCGCCTTCGCCAAACTCGCCGTCGTCGCCGCCGATGCCCCCGGCCCCGGCTGGTTCGCCGCAATCTTCACCGCAGTCGTATCTTTCACCTCCGGCCTCGGCGCCTGCACGCCACGCTTCAGCGTCGGCCGGTTCGGATCGTTCTGCTGCACCGTCTCGTCATCCGCCGCCGTGCTCGCCGATTGCGTCTGACCCGCCGTCCCACCCGGCGAACCCGCCGTACCAGGCACCGCCGGCGCCGGTGATGACTGCGTCGTCTGACTCCCCGCCGAAGAAGCACTCGCCGCCGAGCCAGACGACGATGCTCCCGAAGCCGTCCCCGCACCCGATCCCGCCTCCGGCTGTTCCGGCTTCTTCGCTCCCGCATGCCGCAGCACCGGAGGCCCATTATCCGGATCCAGATCCCGCGGCTTGCTGTCGCCAAACTTCGGCTTGCTGCTCGCCGCTTTCTTCAGTTCATCCGCCGTAATCCAATGCCCATCGCCTACCCACTCCCCGGTCTCATGGTTCTGCGTGCCCCCGCTCACCGTGAACAGCCCCATCGACGTGCCCGTCTTCTCGCCTTCGTACACCACCTCCGGCCACAGCGTCATCGGCACCGGATCGGCCTTATACGACTGCCCATCGTAAAATCTCCCATCGATCATGATCGCAATCGGCACCAGCCGCGCCTGCCCATCCGGCCCCAGCGTCAGCAATCCCACCGCCCGCGGGCCTTTGCTGACCTTCCGTTTCAGTTGGATCTGCGCCGCCCCGCGCACCCCAACTCCCGCGCCCAACGCCAAAGCCGCGCCCACGACCACCCACGCCGTTCTGCGAAAAAAAGCTCCGCGGTATAAAATCGATCTGGAAAAAACTCTCATGAATATCAATGATAAAGCCCCCGACTTCACTTTGCCCGACCAGAATGGTAACCCCGTCGCCCTCAAAAATCTTCGCGGCAAAACCGTCATCCTCTTTTTCTATCCCAAGGCCGACACCCCCGGCTGCACCATTGAAGTCTGCAGCTTCCGCGACTCCTACAAGCAGCTGGAAAAAACCGGCGCCGTCCTGCTCGGCATCTCCGGCGATACCCCCGAAGCCCAGAAAAAATTCGCCGACAAATTCCATTTTTCCTACACGCTGCTCGCCGATGCCGGCAAAAAAATCGCCGCCGCTTACGGCGTCATGAAAGAAAAAAATATGTATGGGAAAAAAGTGATGGGCATCGCCCGCACCACCTTCATCATTGGCCCCGACGGCAAGATCGCCCACATCTTCGAAAAAGTAAAGCCCGAAGGCCACGCCGACGAAGTCCTGGAATACCTCAAACAGCCCACGGCCACGAAAAGCTAGAAACTCGCGTGTGCTTGCCCTTCTTGCGTCCTTAGTGGCCTTAGTGCCCTTAATGGTTTAGGCCTTCCTTTGCGCTCCTTCGCGCCCTTTGCGGTTTAGGATTTTTGCCGAAGCCCCCACCATTGAAAAGAATGAGCGTGCGGAAAAGTCAGACCTATGTTCGCCTTTGGGTGGCGCAGCGCTTCAGCGCCACCGGCAAACAAACCCTACCCATTGCCATCCGCGCAAGGGCACTCGAATGACCCCGCGGGTCTGACGGCTAATGGCTAATTACTAATGACTAATGACTAATGACTAATGACTAATGACTCGTTTCAACGGCGCGTCCCCCCTGCCATAGACAGGCTGAACACTGTGCCGCTGTTGTTCTCGCCTCCCGCACTGGTCGTTCCGTAAAAAACGCCGTCGGCGGCCTGCACCAGTGGCGCATGCGGCAGCGACCCGTCCGCGCAGTTCGCGCGCGAACAGAAACTGTAAAGCCTGGTGACCGCTCCACTGCTGGAAAGCCTGAAGATGGCTCCCCTGTCGTTCGCTCCACCCGAGGTTGTAGTGCCGTAAAAATATCCGTCGCTCGCTTGAATCAATCCGCCATAGGGATTGGCTCCGTCCGTTCCTTGAAAGCTGTGCACCGTGGTCAGTTTGCCGGTGGCTGTGATCCGGAATATGGTGCCGAAAGCCTTTGTGCCTCCCGTGGAGGTCGTTCCGTAAAAACTCCCATCGCTGGCTTCGATCAGTCCGGCCAATGGACTGACCCCGTCGCTGCAGCTCAGCCCTCCCCGGGAACAGAAGTTGTAAAGCGTCGTCAGCTTTCCTTGAGGCGTAATCTTGAAAACGGTCCCACAGCCAATCTTTTCCGGGCCGCGGGTCTTGCAGATGTGCGCCCCGCCGGCTGCCGTTGTGCCGTAGAAGTTGCCATCTTCGCCTTCTACCAGCGTCCCCCACGGGTTGGCTCCGTCGCTGCAGTTTGGCTCGGAGCAGAACTGGTGAAGCGTGGTCAGTCTCCCATCCGCATCGGTCTTGAATACGGTTCCGCTGATGTTCGGCCCGCCTTTCTCGTTGCCCCCGGTAGTGCCGTAGAATTCCTTATTCGCGGCCCGCACCAGCCCCGCATAAGGAGAGAATCCATCGCCGCTGCCGAAGCTATGGAACACCGTGATCGCTCCCTCGATCGTAACTTTAAAAAGCGTGCCCACGCCTTCGGCCCCGCCCAACTCTGTGGTTCCGTAGAAATACGGGCTCGAACTCCCCAGCAATCCCGCGTACGGGCCGCTTCCGTCCGCGCAATTGCTTTGCGAGCAGAAACTGTAAACCGTGGTCAGCTTTCCCTTTTCATCGACTCTGAATACCGTGCCTCCGTTGTTGCTCCCGCCCAGGTAAGTCGTCCCCCAAAGACCAGAACTGGTCGGCAACAGGCCGGCATAGGGCGTTGATCCGTCCGTGCAGCCCGCCTCTGCGCAAAAGCTGTAAACCTTTCTGAAGGTTTGCGCCTGTGTCAGGGATGCCAGCGCAAACAGAATCAGCCATGTCACTCTGTGGAATCTGCGAATCACGTGAAACCTCGCTTGCTGGCAGAGTTTTAGTGCGCGAGTCGTAGCCCGGCGCCCTGCCAGTGGTCGATTATAGGACGGAAAACTATAGAACGGAAAACCTGGGCCTTGTCTTGAATGGCGTGCTGCTGGAGAAGTGCAGCAAATAAATGAAAACGCCGAGTGCCCCATACATTCGCGTTCTTTGCGAATGTATGGGAACAGCGAAAGGCAACTCCCCCCGGCCCCGCTCGCCATTGTCATCCTGAGCGCAGTGTATCGTCCGCGCAGCGAACGATATGGTTTAAGCCTTCCTTTGCGCCCTTTGCGGTTTAGGATTTTTGCCGAAGCCCCAACATTTGAAAAGAATGAGCGTGCGGTCGGAGTTTCGACAGAGCGAGGAAGGAGCAAAGTGACGAAGCGACCGAACCGGCACCTGGCGCGCAAGTGTAACCGACCGCTCCCGATCCAGCCGCACCCTAACCATTGCCATACTGAGCGCAGCGAAGGACCTATGCACTTGGCTGCGCATAGACTGACCGCTCGCCATTGGCCCGCGGCGCCCTCGCATGACCCCATGTTTCTGACGACGGATGACTGACGGCTAACGGCTAATGACTAACGACGAACGCCTCGCCCTCTCTCGTAGTTTCTTCGCACCATAAGACCGTGGGTGCCCCGTCCTTTCGCGTTCTGTGCGAAAGGGTGGGAAGGACGAACCAGTGGCGCAAATGCTTCCCTACCGAAAGCCGGAAACGGCAATGGCCGAAGATACAACGGCGATCTCTTCATTGCTGTGCGCCTTAGAACTGCGAGGAACGAGCGTCCTGTCACGGCACGCCTTCACAGGCTGCGGAAAAACTCTATGCCGGGCAGATTTCGGGTGGCGCAGCGCTTCAGCGCTGCGAATGCGTCGTTTCTTTTCTGTACGCGCTTTAGCGCCTGAGGCAAGCGATCTAGCCACCAGAGCACTTTTCCGCAACCTCTTCAGCCGCGCCGATGAAGCAACCCCCCTACGTCATTTCGAACAGCCTTAGCTGTGAGGAATTTTCTTTTCCAGCCGGCAGCCCCAAACCTTGTCGTGTCCTTTGCGACAGGGCGGGCAGGAAACATTTACACCCTAACCACTCCGCCCGCTTGACGCCCTCTCCATTCGAGCGTATACATTAGGCCCAATAAGGTAGATCCTCTATCGGCGTCATCACCAGGCAACCCAGTGGGAGGAATCATGAAACTGCGCTCACATCCACATCGAGCCACCCGTGTTCTCGGCACAGAGATCGATCACAACCTCAGACTCTACTCCCTCGCTGCCGCTGCAGCCGGCGTCAGCCTGCTCGCTTTGACGCAGCCCTCCGAAGCGGAAATCATTTACACCAAAACTCAACAAATAATTGGCACGAACGGTTTCTACGGTCTCGATCTCAACCACGACGGCGTCGTCGACTTCATCATTCAGGAGAGCGGGGCCACGTTCTTCCTGGCGACCGGAAGTAACAAGTTGGGGGCGAAAGAGGCCTATGGCAACGGCGTCGCTGGCATCACCAAGAGTGTTAACCACGTCGCCTACGCGCTCCACGCTGGCGCCATAATCGGCCCCAATAAGAACTTCCTCGCCACCAGCAACCCCCTCGGCGAATTCATGGCCGCCTCTTTTTGCGACGGAGAGAGCGGTTGCGTTTATGTGGGAGAGTGGCGCAGCGTCGGCACCGGTTATCTTGGGCTCAAATTCAAGATCTCCGGCAAAACTCATTACGGCTGGGCACGCCTAAGCGTTGAAATCGACCGCGGTCATAACATCGTCGCCACGCTTACCGGGTACGCCTACGAAACCGTCCCGAATGAACAAATTAAGGCCGGGGAGACGTCCGACGCTGAAGTCGCTACCGCCACGGGAGAAAACGCCCTCGACCGTTCCACTTCCGAAACATCCGGCGTCCACCGGAGCCCGACCCTCGCGCGCCTTGCGCTGGGCGTTGCCCATCCCTGATCAGGAGACAGCTATGATTCCGACCAAACCGCATCTGCCATGTCGTCCTGCACTGGTGTTGGCCACGGCATTCTGCCTTACCATCGTTTTCGCGCAGGCTCAGACCTTCACGGTCCTTCGCACCTTCACCAATCAGGGCGATGCATTCTATCCGACCAGTGGACTCTTGTTGGATAATACTGGAGCAATGTATGGCGCCGCCGCTGGAGGTAGCTATGATTACGGCGCCATCTTCGTGCTGGGCCCCGATGGAAAAGATAAGGTTGTGCACAGCTTTTGGGGTCCCGACGGACTGTACCCAAATAGGCTGATAAAGGACAAAGCCGGAAACTTCTACGGCACCACCAAGGAAGGCGGAACCCCCGAAGGAGGCTCCTGTTTTCACGGCTGCGGAACCGTCTTCAAAATGGACCCCTCCGGCAAGGTCACAGTGCTTTATACGTTTACCGGCGGCGCTGACGGGAGCCAGCCGTTAGGCGGATTGATCATGGATGAGGCTGGCAACCGCTACGGCACAACCAGCGCCGGCGGCGCATCCTATGGCGGCGTTATATTCAAGCTAGACCCTCAGGGACATGAAACCGTTCTCCACTCATTCCTGTTTGATCGCGAAAACGGCGGCTGGTACCCGTGGGGCGAACTGATACGCGACGAAGAAGGCAACTTCTATGGAGTAACGGCCGCCGGTGGACCCGCAGACAGCGGGACAATTTTCAGAATCACCCCCGCGGGGGACTTCACAACCCTGTACAACTTCCAAGGGAGCTCGGCGGGCGACTCCCCTAACGGCCCGATTATCCGTGACTCACAGGGAAATTTCTACGGCACAACCGTAAACGGTGGGGGCCAGTTCGACGACGGTACCGTCTTCAAGGTCGACTCGAAAGGCAACGAAACCATCTTGCATTCGTTCACCGGCGGAGCCGACGGCGCCACCCCCTACACTGCCCTGACCCGCGACGACAACACCGGGAATTTTTATGGCGCGACCCTGGGCGGCGGCTCGAACAACTGCGGAACCATCTTCAAGGTTGAGCCTAACGGCACGGAAAGCGTCATTTACTCCTTTAACTGCTCAACCGACGGATCTGGCCCCTACGGCCTCCTGATTCTGGATCAGGACGGTAACCTGTACGGTACCGCCTATCAAGGCGGCGATCCGGCCTGCCGCTACGGCGGTTGCGGCACAGCCTTCAAATTCGCTCCTTAGGCATCCGTCCATCCGTGAAAACCCCCGCCAAAACCAACCCCCAAAAGGCGAACAAACGGCGAATCGACGCGCGCGGATCCCCGAAAAAAGTAACCCCCTACCTCCAGTATACCGTGCCGTAGGGGGTAAACCAGACACCTTTGCCAACTTTATATTTCCCGCGCCATCATCGACATGCAGGGAAAATAGGGCCGAAAGACATCTTGCTCATACTTTCGGCCCTACAGAACCGATCCCGCCACTTTCCCCCGATTTCATGTTCTAATCGCCCGCCCTCCGATCAGGGATTGAATGTTAACTATATAGTAAACACAGGATGGCCTGCAAGTCATTGACTCCAGATATTTTAGTATATAAATACTATATTTATCAGTATTTTACGTCGATATGACGGTAGCCTGTTGTTGATTACAAAGGCCTTAGCGATAGGGCAGCACATCTCTTGATATGTTGATCACGAGGCAATTCCCCCCTCCTCAATAGACCTATTGTTCAACATCTAATTACCGACTAGTTAACGCCCTGGGGAAGCCGCTGCGAGTCCAGCGGCAACCTCTTCTTAACCGCGCATCATTCTGAAAACAAGCGAATTGCGCCGCTTCACCCCCGCAAATCACCCGGTCGATGCAAAACCTGAAACCGTTTCCGGCCATCTGTGTTCTAATAGTCTGATCCCAGATCTCCCATGCCCACGCGCACCACAACTTTGCGCCGTAAATTCAAGCAGATAGCTCGGGATCTCCGCAGCGCCGGCAAGATCGCCCGTGCCCTTGCCTCCGAAGACCATCCGCTTTTGGCGCACATCATCCCGATCCGCCGGTGCAACCTAAGTTGCACATATTGCAATGAGTTCGACGATTTCTCCCCTCCCGTCCCCACCGACGAAATGTTCCGTCGCATCGACAAACTGGCCGAACTCGGCACGTCCGTCATCACCATCAGCGGCGGCGAACCCCTGCTTCACCCGCAACTCGATGAAATCATTAGCCGTATCCGCCTTCACGGTATGGTCGCCGGCCTCATCACCAATGGCTATTTTTTAATGCCCGACCGCATCCAGCGCCTCAACCGCGCCGGCCTCGAGTGGCTGCAAATTTCCATCGACAACGTCCAGCCCGACGACGTCTCGAAAAAGAGCCTTAAAGTGTTGGATCGAAAGCTCCAATTCCTCGCTGAGCACGCCGATTTTCATATAAATATCAATTCCGTCGTCGGCGGCGGCGTCCGTAACCCACAGGATGCATTGACGATAGGCCGTCGCGCGCTCGAACTCGGCTTCAGCTCTACCGTTGGAATTATCCACGATGGCACTGGCCAGCTCCAGCCGCTCAATGACGAAGAGCGCCGTATCTACCATGAAATGAAGTCGTTAGAGAAGACCAGCTTCACCCGCATCAACGCCTTCCAGGACAACATCGCCCGGGGCAAACCCAACCAATGGCGATGCCGCGCCGGCGCCCGTTATCTCTATATCTGCGAGGACGGCCTGGTTCATTATTGTTCACAGCAAAGGGGTTATCCTGGTACCCCCCTCGAAAAATACACCGTCGCCGACATCCGCCGGGAATATTTAACCGAAAAGGGCTGCGCCCCCAACTGCACCGTGAGCTGCGTTCATCAGGTTTCCGTCGTGGATGCCTGGCGCGCCCCTCAGCACGCGAACGCTGCCGCGCCGGGTTTGGCCGTCGGCTCGGATCTCATTCAAATAAAACAACTTTAGATCTATTTCCCAATCTGTATTACCGCCCAAAGACGGACGGCCAAATCGTCGGGCGCAATCCAGCGCGCAAGTTTTTCTTGACGTTTCGTTCTATTTAACGTACTTTAAAGCGTTCCGAAAGCTTTGTGCCGGGTTGGCTGGCACGAAACCTCTGCTGGAATCCGATCCTAGTCCAAACGGAAGAAACTTTCGGGTTTAGCGGAGCATCTATTGAAGTAACTAGAGCTTTCCCGCACAACTCATTTGAAACGAGTGATTTGTACCGGACGGGCGCAGTACGCCGCGACCCGGCAAGGGCTGTGCGGCGGAACGAAATAGACGAGGAGAATCAATAACATGCGATCTGATCGCGTCTTTGACGCCTTACATACTTTGCGGAATCGATACATGCTTTGTCAGTTGGCTTCCAAGGCAACGCGGAAGTTTCACAAGCCGAATACCCGGATTCAGGAGACCATGAACGAAGTCCTGGACCGGATTGCGGCTTCGGAACGGCAGTCGATTTTGTCAGAGCCTGAGAATTTTGCTGAGGCACAACGGCGGGCTGCGTAAGCAGCCCTGCTGTCCTGCCCTGCGCTGTTGATCGGATCTTCCTGAGTGACCCTCCTTAAAAAATCTCCCTATCGCAGGTGAATCAACCATGACTATTGCTGAACTCAAAGAAAAAAATATTACGGAGCTGACCAAGATCGCCCGATCTTTGGAGCTGCCCGGCGCTAGCGGTATGCGCAAGCAAGACCTGATCTTCAAGATCCTTCAGGCGCAGAGCGAAAAAGAAGGCCACATTTTTGCCGAGGGTGTACTGGAAATCCTGCCCGACGGCTACGGATTTCTGCGCTCGCCCGATTACAACTATCTTCCCGGACCCGACGACATTTATGTTTCGCCTTCGCAGATCCGCAAATTCGATCTTAAGACCGGCGACACCATCAGCGGTCAAGTGCGGCCGCCGCACGAAGGCGAAAAATATTTCGCGCTGGTAAAGATCGAAGCCGTCAACTTCGAATCGCCCGATGAAGCGCGCAACAAGATTCTGTTCGACAACCTCACGCCGCTCTATCCCAACGAGCGGATCAAATTGGAGACCGCGCGCGAGAACCTCAGCGCGCGTGTGATGGACTTGCTGACTCCGCTCGGAAAAGGCCAGCGCGGTTTGATTGTTTCGCCGCCACGTGCCGGCAAGACCATGCTGTTGCAGAACGTGGCGAACTCGATCACCACCAACCATCCCGAAGTTGTGCTGATGGTGCTGCTCATCGACGAACGCCCGGAAGAAGTTACTGACATGCAGCGTTCAGTCAAGGGCGAAGTCATTTCCTCGACCTTCGACGAGCCGGCCGCGCGGCACGTGCAAGTGGCCGAGATGGTCATCGAAAAAGCTAAGCGACTGGTCGAGCACAAGCGCGATGTCGTCATTCTTCTGGATTCGATCACGCGCCTGGCGCGCGCTTATAACACCATTGTTCCGCCCAGCGGCAAAGTCCTCTCCGGCGGTGTGGATTCGAACGCGCTGCAGCGTCCGAAGCGTTTCTTTGGATCGGCGCGAAACATTGAAGAAGGCGGATCACTCACGATTATCGCAACCGCGCTGATCGACACTGGATCGCGCATGGACGATGTGATCTTTGAAGAATTCAAAGGCACCGGCAACTCGGAAATCATTCTGGAGCGCAAACTGGTGGACAAGCGCGTGTTTCCGGCGATCGATATTCAGCGCTCCGGCACGCGAAAGGAAGAATTGCTCATCCCCCGCGAGGACCTTCAGCGCATCTGGGTGCTGCGCAAGGTGCTGAACCCGCTTTCGCCCGTAGAAGCAATGGAATTGCTCATCGACAAGCTGAGCAAGACCAAAGCCAACGGCGACTTCCTATCGAACATGAGTTCGTTGTAATTCCGATCTCCGAGAAATCGGGATCGGAGGTGATAGCGAGAGCTTCGGCTCTCGCTTTTTTGTTTTTGGGGGAGCGACAACCGCTATGCGGTTTCTGGTTCATCCTCAATCGGTACAACCCCCATGGCAGGAAGTATTTCGTCGAACCCCGAAACATGCGATGGAGTGAGCAAGCTTACCAAGCCGGTCACGCCGAAATTGCACCCCAGTGCAATGAGACCGGCATTCATGCCGTAATGAGGATCGCGGCCCGTAAGCATGAGGAACAGGACGACGGCAATGCCGGTGATAAGCCCGCTGAAGACTCCGGAGGCGGTTACTCGTCGCGAAAACAGGCCAAGCACCACTCCGGGGAAAAGTTGGGTCACGCCGGCGGTTCCCAGTAATAGAACCGATACCAAGCTCATGGAGTTGTAGACAGCAAAGAGCACCGCGCCAGCCGTCAGCACCAACACCATAACTTTGGCCAGTCTGGCAACCTGCTGGTCTGTCATGCCGGGCGCAAGAATGGGCCGAAATAGATTTTTGGCGTAAAGCGTGGCTCCGGCGAGAAGCTGGACACCGGCGGTGACCATGGCGGTAAGAGCGCCAGCGCCGCCGATCATGCCCAGGAACCAAGCCGGGAATGTCCTGCGGACCATCAGCAGCAATGACAAGTCTCCGTTTTTTTGGCCGGGCAAGATTAGCACAGCGCTGAGGCCCACGAAGAACATAAGCGGCATGGTGACGGTGTAGAGCGGCATGATTACCGCGTTGCGGCGCAGATGTTGCCGTTGCGCGCGGTAAAAGCCGCGGCGAAATAATGCGGCCACATGTAGAAGCCCAGCGAGACCATCAAAACCGTCGACAAGAACCAGGTATGGCCGAGGTTCGTCGTGGATCCGGGCATCACAAGGTGATTGGGCTTTGCCTGAATAAGCGCCGCGAACATCGGACCGATCCCGCCGAAGTAGATGCGAGGGATGGCGATGCCCACAAAAACCGCGGCGAACAAAAGCAGGAAATCCTTAGTGACGCTGACCCACGCAATTCCGCGCACTCCGCTGACGAGTACGAAGCCTGCGACCAGCGCGAAGCCGATAACGATGGCAGGCGTGCGTGAAATCATTCCGAAGCTCGCGACTTCGGCGATCAACCCCAAACCGGTGAGTTGTATTTGCAAATAAGGGACCAGGCACACCACTCCGACCAGGGCCACTAGAGCGGCCAGTTGCGGGCTGTCGTACCGAGTTCGAAAAAAATCTGCTTGCGTCTGGAGTTTGTGCTTGCGGCCTGCCTCCCAAACGCAAGGAAGGATGAAAAATGCGACCACGTTTGCTAAAGCTCCATACCCGAGGATGTATAAAACCGGCGCGCCGCGCGAATATGCCCAGCCGCTGGCGCCAAGAAAAGTGAAGGTGGTGTAGACCTCGCCCGCCATCAGGAGCCAGACGAAAACCAGACCGAAACCCCGCCCGCCCGTGGTCCACTGCTCAAGGTCCATTTTGTGATGAAATCGGGCGAGGAACCCGACGGATGCACCTACGGTGACAATGCCGGCGATAACCGTTAAAGCGGTGGCCGCAGGGCTCAGTGGACACGACCCCGACCACGGTAGTGCTTATCGGTCTGCGAGGTTTCCAGCCGATATGCCGCCCACATACACAGGGGGGTGAGGAAGAGCCACGAAATCAACCAGAAGAAATTGAAGGGAATGCCAAACACTGTGGGATAGACGCGATCCCAGAGAGAGACCGAGAAACAGATGGCAGTGAACGGAATGAGCGCGCACAACAGGGATCCCAGCGACGGACGCTTCATTCCCCCTCCAGCAAAACAGCGCCGGCAATTGTAGCACGAGGCCGTGAGGCCGATTTCGGTTCTACGACTCGCTTTTCCTTCAAGGATCGTCTATTCTTGGCGATTCGCAAGATGGTCTGGGCTGGTTCTGAGTGGCATCTTCCTCCGTTCCGGAGATTCGATGAAAACGAGCGCGCATGATCTGGCCAAAACCGGGTTGCAATGGTCGCTGGGCCTGGTTCTAATTTACGAATGCGCCCGGCTGCTTTTTGCCCACTCGGCGGCAGAGAGCTTTGCGAAAACGCATCTTCCTCAATGGCTGCGCGTGGGGATTGCGGCGGTGGAACTGCTGGGCGCGGTGCTGTTCCTGCTTCCGCCGACGATGCTGGCGGGCGGCCGTATCCTCCTGGGAACGTTTCTTGTCGCCGCGGCGGTTCACCTGCTGCACGGGCAAGTGGATATCGGCTTTCTCATCATTTACGGCATGGCGGTGCTAACGGTCATGACCGGGCGCGACAGCTGAGGGCGGCTTGCGTCATTCTGGGAGGTTCGTGGCACGTATAATTTAGCTATCAAGTTCCTTCAAGGGGCAAGCCTGTGTCAGTGAGATCCACGATTTTTGTCTGGTTGCTTTTAGTCGTAATGGCTATTTTTCCGGCCGCCATACGGGCTGCCGCACAAAGCGATAATCCTCCACAACAGATGCCGCCGATTATGCCATCGCAAAGGCCGTCACCGGCGGACGAGGAGCGCGCCCGCATGGAAAAGGACATGGCCAAGAAAGCCAACCAGGCTCGCTGGCAGCAACTGAAGCGCGACACCGATAACCTGCTGAAGCTCTCGACCGAACTCAAAGAGTATGTCGACAAGGCGAATGAGAATACGCTTTCGCTCGATGTCATCAAAAAGGCCGAGGAGATCGAAAAGCTGGCCCACAGCGTAAAAGACAAAATGAAAGGCGATTGATCGCCGCAGGTGTAAGGGGGCTTCTGTCGGGGAATAGCAGGGGGGATGATGTTTTGCTATACTTGCAACGCAGTTTCAACTGGTTATGCCGCTTCCTCAAACTGAAGTTCCAGGGCGTTTGCAGGCCGAACTCATGTCGCGCGGCCTGCGCATGACGCGCCAGCGACGGACCATTCTCAGTGTGGTGGAAACAGCCAAGCAGCACCTGGATGCCGGCCAACTTCTTCGCCGCGCCCGCAAAATCGATCCTCACGTGGATCGCGTGACTGTGTATCGCACCCTCAGCTTGCTGAAACGCCACGGATTGATCGACGAACTCGACCTGATGCACATGCAGGGAGAAAAACATTACTACGAGCGGCGGCCGCAACGCGATCACATCCACATGGCCTGCCTGCGCTGCGGCAAGATCGCGGAGTTTGAGAGCGATTTGTTCGACCGGCTCAAAGGCCAGATCCAGCGCGATTGCCAATTCCACATCGTGGTGAGCCGGCTTGAAGTAGGCGGGTATTGCGCCGAATGCCGCGCCCAGCGCGCCTAACTATCGGTTGCATCTGATTGCAACAAATCTGAAACAAAATGTGATGCATGTCCTTGACCGCCTGGCGAGGCGCCCGATAGCATGGTTATTCTTCGCTTTAGATGCAACTGAGTTGCATTTATGACGTTCGCTTCTCTGCCAATGCACTACATAATGGATCTCTTCCGCTTTGGCCGCCGCTGGGCGTGCGCGATGCTCTGTCTAATCATCGCGCTGCCGGCGATTGCAATGCCCGGCGTGGGCGGGAGCATTTCCGGCACAGTGAAGGACGCAAGTGGCGCGGTTGTGCCTAATGCGACCGTGAAGGCAACTCAACTTGAGACTGGGATCGTCCAGCGCGTAGAAACTAACAACCGCGGGTATTATTCGTTCCCCCAACTCGTCGTCGGCCACTACGACATCTCGATCGAATGCTCTGGATTCAAGCCCTATCAACGAACCAGGATTTTGATTAATGCGGACAGCTCAATAATCATCGACGCGGCCCTGCAAGTGGGAGGACTGGACGAAGCGGTCACGGTGACCGAAAGCGCAGTACGGGCGGAGACTTCAGATACGCAGATGGGCGAGGTAGTCGACGGCGCAAAAATGGTAGCAGTGCCGCTAAATGGCCGCGGATTTACCGACCTGCTGGCGCTGCAGCCGGGGGTGGTTCCGGCGACGTCGTTGACTTCGAACACGCAGCAGGACGTCGGCGTGAGCGCGCTCTCGCCGTCGGGGGATGCGAATCCGGGAACGATTTCGATCAACGGGCAGCGCGAGTTTTCGAATGCGTTCGTAGTGAATGGAAGCGACGCGGAAGAGGACGTGAACTCAGGCGCCGCGATCATGCCGAATCTGGATTCAATCGCGGAGTTTCGGATTCTGACCAATAATTTCGATGCGGAATATGGCGGCCACAGTGGCGGGCAGATCACCGTGGTCACGAAGTCCGGCACGAATCAATTTCACGGCAATGCGTTTGAGTTTGTCCGCAATACCGCGTTCGACGCGCGCAATTATTTTGCTCTCGACCGGGCGGCATTCGAGCAGAACCAATTTGGTGGAACCTTTGGCGGACCGATCCGGCGAAACAAAGTTTTCTTTTTTGCGGATTATCAGGGAACGCGCATGACGCAGGGGATTGATACGGGGCAAATCCCGGTGCCGTCGAATGCCGACCGGTCGGGCGATCTGGTGGATATGGCAAGTTCGCTGACGGGAACGGTTAGCGGCCAGGCGTGGGCGAATTCGTTGGCACAGGCGTTGGGGCACCCGGTTGCTGCAGGCGAGCCGTATTACACGCCGGGATGTGTTTCTGCTGCGCAGTGCGTGTTGCCGGGGGCAGTGATTCCAACATCGGCATGGTCAGCGCCGGCGAAAAATCTTTTGCAGTACATTCCGTCGCCGAACACATCGGTGAACACCTTCGCGACGTCGGCGTACAACGAAACCCTGCGCGATGACAAAGGCGCGTACCGGCTGGATGCGAATACGCGCATGGGGCTGGTGTCTGCGTATTATTTTCTCGACGACTTCACGCTGGACAATCCTTACCCGGTGGCGCAGAGCGGCGCGAGCGTGCCGGGGTTCAACGCGCTTTATCTCGGCCGCGCGCAGTTGCTCAGCCTTTCTGACACCAAGGCGCTGAGCACGAGCGCGGTCAATGATTTTCACTTCAGCTACATGCGCGATCATAACGATCTGGGCCGGCCGGTGGGCGGAGTGGGCGTCAGCCTGGCGTCGCAAGGGTTCGTCACCGGGCCGGGCACGCCTGGAATTGTGCCGCTCAACCCGCAGAGCGAAGGCGTAGAGAACGTCCTCTTCAACAGTTATTCGATCGGCACCAACGCCAACGAATTGCGGCAGGTGAACAACACATTTCAGTGGATCGATAATTTTGCCAAGGTAGTTGGCCGCCACAGCATGAAATTCGGTGCGGAATTTCACTACGACCAGATCAATACCGACGCGTTGGCGCAATTCAATGGGAATTTTTTATTTGCCGGCAGCGAAACCGGCTCCGACTTCGCCGATTTTCTATTGGGCATTCCGAGCCAGTACAACCAGAGCCAGTTGCAAACGTTTTATGGGCGCAATAAATACTGGGGGATTTATGCGCAGGACAGTTGGCGCGTGCGATCGGATCTGACGCTCAATTACGGGTTGCGCTGGGACCGCATCGAGCCGTGGTATGAGAAGAACAACGGAATTTCGGCGTTTGAGCCAGGCAAAGAGTCCGAAGTTTTTCCAGGCGCGCCAGCAGGCATACTTTTTCCAACCGACCCGGGGGTTCCGCGAACATTGGCGCCGCCCGGAAATCTGGATTTTGCGCCGCGCGTAGGCGTAGCGTACGCGCCGAGCGCGAATTCAAATACATTGCTTGGGAAGATTCTCGGCGATTCGGGGAAAACCAGCATTCGGGTGGGCGCTGGGATTTATTACACCTCGATTGAAGCGCTGACAATAGGGATTCTTGCTGGCAACGCACCGTTCGGAACGACTTATTCGAGCCCTGCGCCTCCGCTTTTCGCCACACCGTTTGTGACGGCTTCGACTGGCCAGAATCTTGGCCAGGCATTTCCGGTGACGCTCGCGACGCAGAAGGCGACCCGGAGCAATCCCAACCCGAACATTGACTGGTCGCAATTTGTGCCCGTCAGCGGCATACCGGGATACGCCACGACCAATCGCATTCCTTACGTTCGCGAATATATGTTGTCACTCGAGCGGCAGATTGGAACGAACACCGTGATCAGCGCAAGTTATGTTGGGACGCAGGGGAGGCGATTTCTCGTGATGATTGAGGCCAATCCGGGCGATCCCGCGCTGTGCCTGAGTTTGAGCCAGCCGAAAGACGTTGCGCCGGGCAGTCCAACGTGCGGCCCGTTTGGTGAGAGCAATGTTTTTACCACGGCTTCCGGGCGAGTGATTAGTGGAACCCGCGGACCGCTGGGGCCGAACTTTGGCAGCGACACCAACCAGTCGACGATTGGCCAGTCGAATTACAACGCACTGCAATTGAGCGTGCGGCACACGAGCGGGCGCCTGGAGCTTTCGGCGGGATATACGTACGGTAAATCACTGGATGATTCTTCGAACCTGGGTGAGGAGGTCAATCCCATCAATCCTTCCCTCAGTTACGCGCTGTCGTCCTTCGATATTCGGCATAATTTTGTTGCCAGCTACAACTACAAGCTACCAATCGAAAAACTGTTTCAAGCCTCGAACCGTTGGACTCTGGGCTGGGAACTATCGGGCATCACTCACTTCAGCACCGGATTGCCGGTGACGCTGGTCAGCTACGGCGATAATTCGTTGCTGGGCGCGGAGCCGAACGGAATTAATAATTACGGTGTCGATGAGCCAGATTACACGCCGGGAGCATTGGAGTTGAATGGGAATCCGCGCAACGGCCGGACATATTTCAACACATCGTCATTCAGCCTGAACGCACTCGGGACGCCGGGCACGGCGAAGCGGCGATTCTTCTCCGGGCCGGGAATGGATAACTATGATATGGCACTGCTAAAGAACGTCGCAATCAACGAAGCCAAGTCTCTGCAGTTCCGGTTGGAAGCCTTCAACGTTTTCAACCATGCGCAGTTTTTCGGGCCGCAATCAGTGGATGGCAACATCGCCAGCCCAACCTTCGGACGAGTCATAAACGCGCAGCCGCCACGGTTGGTGCAGTTGGGCGCGAAGTTTATTTTTTAGTTTGGGCCGGAACAGGTCATCGGACTGTACTTTTTCCTGGGCGACAGTTGTCTGATCGGATTATCTCAGAGAGAAGCGGCTACGTTTTCTGCTGTACCAACGAATTGCGCGTCCAGCAAGCCATCTGTGGTACCTTGCTGATAACCGGGCATCGGGTCTTCGAGGTGAATCGTGAATCGGTCGAAACTCTTGATCGTGATCTGCGTCCTATTATTTTCCACCCTGATCTTCGCTCAAAGTTCGTGCAGCCAGATGAGTCTTGGCTTCGAGGCCAGCCTCAATGGATTTATACCGTTTCCTTCAAACAACGCCTGGAACCAGAACATTGCGAGCGCGCCGGTCGATCCGAACTCGGACGCAATTATCGATTTCATCGGCGCGAGCACGCCGTTGCATCCCGATTTCGGCGCAGGCCTCTACGATGGCTCCTCAATGGGCATTCCCTACGACGTTGTCAGCGGGCAACCCTTCGTGAACATTAAGTTCACCGCCTACGGGAGCGAGAGCGATCCCGGCCCGATGCCGATTCCGCACAACGCGCAAATTGAGGGATACCCGAATCCGGGCGATGGCGACCGGCATGTGTTGGTGCTCGACCGCGATAATTGCTGGCTCTATGAGCTCTATCATTCTTATCGCGAAACGGACGGAGGCTGGAAAGCGGATTCAACCGCAGTGTGGGACCTGTTAAACAACGAACAGCGTCCCTACACATGGACTTCTGCCGATGCAGCGGGCCTTTCTGTTTTCGCCGGACTGGCGCGCTATGACGAAGTCGCTTCCGGGCAAATTCGACATGCCTTGCGATTCACCTTGCAGTACAGCCGCGAAGCCTTCACGCCGCCGGCCTCGCATTGGGCGCCAAATTCGAGCAATCAATATGCGGCCCCGATGGGCATGAGGCTGCGCCTGAAATCGAGTTACAATATTTCCTCGTATCCGCCGCAGGCGCAGGTGATTCTGGCCGCGCTGCAGCAGTACGGAATGATCATGGCTGACAATGGCAGTTCGATGTTTATCACCGGCGATCCCGACAGTCGCTGGAACAACAACGACCTTCACACGCTGACCCAGGTCCCGGCGTCGGAGTTCGAGGTGATCGAGATGAATCCGATCTACACTCCACAGAATTTGCCGCAGGGCAAGAAGCCTGTGGTCGCCAGTTTTACGGCGGACCCGCCGACGATTTCGAAAGGCCAGTCTTCGACGCTGAGCTGGAGTGTGAACGGCGCGTCGTATTTCATCGTCTCGCCGCAAGTGGGCGCTATTCGCGGGGATCAGGTCACGGTTGCTCCGTCCGCAACAACTACTTACACCCTGTATTCGACTAACGGATTCGGCCGCACCAAGAAAGAAGTGACGGTTACGGTGCAGTAGTTTCCAAGACTCTGGTTCAACAAAAAAGCCATCCGGTTTGCCGGATGGCTTTTTACTTCTGTTTCGCGAATTATGCCGTCTCTTTCTCGGTCCGGATTCGCATGCCATAGAACGAGCGGTAGACGAATATGAACGACACGATGAAAAACGCAACCGCCAAAAGCCGTGTTAGGCCGGCATTGCTCCTGGTGAGGCTGACCGCAAGTTCGACTGCCAGCAATCCGAAGAGCGTTGTGAACTTGATCACCGGATTCAGCGCGACCGACGAAGTGTCTTTGAACGGATCGCCGACCGTGTCGCCAACCACCGTCGCATCGTGCAGCGGCGTGCCCTTCTGCTTTAACTCAACCTCAACGATTTTCTTGGCGTTGTCCCATGCCGCGCCGGCGTTGGCCATGAAAATGGCCTGATACAAGCCGAAGATGGCGATCGAAATTAGATATCCGACGAAGAAGAATGGATCGACAAACGCGAAGGCTAGGGTCACGAAGAACACCGCAATAAAGATGTTCAACATGCCTTTCTGCGCGTACTTGGTGCATATTTCGACGACTTTCTTGCTGTCGGCAACCGATGCCTTTTCGACTCCTTCGAGCTTGATGTTTTTCTTGATGAACTCAACCGCGCGATACGCGCCGGTTGAAACCGCTTGCGTAGATGCGCCGGTGAACCAGTAAATAATCGCTCCGCCGGAAATCAACCCCAGCAGAAACGGCGCATGCAGCAGCGAAAGTTTGTCAACGTTTGCGGTAAGCCCGTAAGTCAACGCCATGATGATGGAGAAAATCATCGTGGTCGCACCTACCACGGCCGTCCCGATCAGCACCGGCTTCGCCGTGGCTTTGAAGGTATTGCCGGCGCCGTCATTGGCTTCAAGCAGGTGCTTGGCCCGATCGAAGTTGACGGTTATGCCGAAGTCTTTCTTGATCTCGCTTTCGACGTTTGGCACTTGCTCGATCAAAGACAACTCGTAAACCGACTGCGCGTTGTCCGTTACCGGTCCGTACGAGTCGACCGCGATAGTCACCGGGCCCATTCCGAGGAAGCCGAAGGCAACCAGACCGAAGGCAAACACCGGCGCTGCCACCATGCTCGCAGCTTCACCGAGGCCCATCGTGCTCATCTCGAAGCCGATCGCCATCAGTGCGACCATCGAGAAGCCAAGGTAATAGCAGGAGAAGTTTCCGGCTACGAATCCGGAAAGAATTCCCAGGGATGCGCCGCCTTCCTCAGCCGACGTGACAACCTCACGCGTATGTCGCGATTCGGTTGACGTGAAAACTTTCACCAGTTCCGGAATCAACGCGCCAGCCAGCGTTCCGCAAGAGATGATCGTCGCCAACTTCCACCACTGCGAATCATCGCCGCCGATCAAAGGCACGATGTAGTAGGAAATGAAGTAGGTAAGAGCGATCGAGACAAACGAGGTCAACCAGACCAGCGTGGTCAGCGGCGCCTCGAAGTTCATGTCGTCGGCATTGCCGTACTTTCCCTTGGCCAACGCAGCGTTGATGAAGTATGCGGCCGCACTTGAAACCAGCATCATGATGCGCATGACGAAAATCCACACCAGCAATTGCACTTGCACGGTGGGACTCTTGACCGCGAGCAGGATGAACGTGATCAGCGCAACGCCGGTTACGCCGTAGGTTTCAAAGCCATCAGCCGAGGGTCCAACCGAATCGCCGGCGTTGTCACCTGTACAATCAGCGATCACGCCAGGGTTGCGCGCGTCATCTTCCTTGATCTTGAAGACGATCTTCATCAGGTCAGAGCCGATGTCGGCGATCTTGGTGAAGATGCCGCCGGCAATACGCAACGCCGCAGCGCCCAAAGATTCGCCGATGGCGAACCCGATGAAGCACGGCCCGGCGTAATCGCCCGGAACGAACAGCAGAATGAACAGCATGATTAGCAACTCGACGCTGATCAACATCATGCCAATGCTCATACCGGCTTGCAGTGGAATGTTGTAAATGGGGTACGGCTTTCCGCCGAGCCCGGCGAATGCAGTGCGCGAGTTGGCGAAGGTATTTACGCGAATGCCGAACCAGGCAACACCGAAGCTGCCCGCAATCCCGACCAGGCTGAACGCCAGAATGATGGGCAGTGTCACGGCGACTGACTTATCCGGCACCGGCGAGAGAATCCCGAAGTAGAGAATGATTACGACGGCGATGAAGATCCACAGCAGCAGCAGGAATTTTCCCTGCGTCACCAGATAGGTTTTGCAGGTCTCGTAGATGAGCTCCGAGATCTCTTTCATCGCGCGATGCACCGGCAGGTTCTTCAGCTTGGTGTAAATTGCCAATCCAAAGCCCAAGCCAGCCAGGCAGAACAAAATGCCGATCATCAGCAGCTTATGGCCGTCGATGGCGTTGTTCAGAAAGCTCACCGAAGAAAGGTCAGGCAGCTTGAGGCTTGCCTCGCCGCCGGTCTCTCCAGACGGCTGCGCGAACGCAAAGGCGCCAAGCGCGAAAACTGCACAAATCGCGGCCGCAGCACGCGTAAAGACACCAGACACACGGGAGAAACTGTTGCGCATAACTCCTCCACCAACTTTGAGTATTTAGGAATGTTTGCGGTTACGGCACTACTCCAGCCGAAATTTGCCGGACGCTCGCCGGGAACGCCCTGCGCGCCGCCGGAGTTCCGAACACGCTTCCACCGCAATGACTGGAACCGGAATGCTGAGCTTGGCCGCGTCGGATTGTTCAGTGCCGTCTAATTACCAGCACTTATCAGGACTTGCGCCGCACCCCAAACCGCGCGGGACAAGACCAATCTTTATAACATGATAGGCGAATGGGGTCAATCTCTGGTGCGGTCGTAAGCTGCCACTGCACAGGTTCGGCGAAGACCGATCATGTAGAATCAATCTACCGATGTCGGGCGCTCCGCAACTCATCCAAATCGATCTTGGTCCGCCAGTTCGTCAGCCGAAACCGGATTGGCTGCGCGCCAAAGCGCCGGTCGGCGAGAACTTCCATAACCTCAAGAAGCTGGCGCGCGGCATGGGATTGCATACCGTCTGCGAGTCAGCGCAATGTCCGAACATAGGCGAATGCTGGAATCACAAGACGGCGACATTCATGCTGTTGGGTGATATCTGTACGCGGCGATGTGGCTTTTGCGCAGTGCCCAAAGGGCGTCCAGAGGCGATCGATTGGGATGAGCCGCGGCGCGTTGCCGAAGCGGTCGCGACGCTCGGCTTGAAGCACGCGGTTATTACGAGCGTTAACCGCGATGACGATAACATTGGCGGAGCGAAGATCTTTGCCGAGACCATTCGTCAGGTCAGGGAACTGACGCCCGACTGCAGGGTTGAAGTGCTGATTCCCGATTTCCAGGGCCTCGACGAAGCGTTACGCATCGTGCTCGATGCTCAGCCTGACGTGCTGAACCACAACACGGAAACCGTTCCACGGCTCTATCGTGCCGTTCGCTCGGGCGCGCGTTACGAGCGCACGCTTGATCTGCTGTCGAATGCCAAGCAATACTCGCCGGACACGGTGACGAAGTCGGGCATCATGGTTGGCCTCGGCGAATCGATGGATGAGATCATCGAAGTCTGCCGCGATCTTGGCTCGCGCGGGGTCGATATTCTGACCGTCGGGCAGTATCTTCGGCCGTCGAAGGATCATCTGCCGATCGCGCGGTTCTACTTGCCCGAGGAATTCCAGACCATCAAGCGTGAAGCGCTGCGCTTCGGCTTCCGCCATGTTGAATCGGGACCGCTGGTTCGCTCGAGCTATCACGCGCATGAACAGGCGGATTCGACGGCGCGTCCGGTCGCGGTTCAATAGGCTTTGCCGTTGATTCGGCTACTCTCTTGTCCAATCATCCTCTTGTACAATCATCGCGAGTGAAGCTTCGGGGCAAACTTGTCGTTCTGCTTCTTTTCCTTTCTACCCTGCTGTTTGCGCAGCCTGCGTCGCAGTTTCGTCCTACGGGTTACATCAACGACTTCGCTCATGTCCTCGATGCCAATACAATCGCGATCCTGACTAATGTTGCGCAGCAGGTCGATGAGAAGGCGCACGCGCAGATCGCGGTTGTCACGGTTCCGAATCTCGGTGGATCGGATATCGAAAGCTACGCGGTCGACATGTTCAAGCAGTGGGGCGTCGGAAATAAGAAGACCGATAAAGGCGTGCTGATTCTGCTGGCGGTCGAAGACCACAAGTACCGGATTGAAGTTGGTTATGGGCTTGAGCCGATTCTGCCCGACGGCAAAGTTGGCAGTTTCGGGCGCGAAGCTGTGCCGCTGCTGCGGGCGGACAACTACAACGATGCGATCGCGCTGATGACGTCGCGCGTGGCGCAAGTGATTGCGGATGATGCGGGCGTTCAGATCACCGGTCCGCAAATACGTGCGCCGGCGCGCCAGAGAGAAGAGCGCGATTCTGGTTGGTCGCCGTTGATATGGATAGCAATTATTCTGATTGTCTTGTTCGTGCCGCCGCTTCGGCGATTGCTGTTCTGGTTCTTGATTCTGGGCGGCGGTGGCGGAGGAAATCGCGGCGGCTACAGCGGCGGTAGTTGGGGAGGCGGAGGATTTGGTGGCGGCGGTGGAGGGTTCGGAGGATTTGGTGGTGGAATGTCCGGTGGCGGCGGCGCGAGCGGCAGTTGGTAGGAGCGAGAATTTATGGTTCCAGAGAAACAGATCGATGACTTCGTAAGCCGGCTTAAGCAAGCGGCCGGAGATAATCTGCAAAGCGTGACGCTGTATGGATCGGCGGCTGCGGGAGAGTTTCATGCGGATTTCTCCAACGTGAATCTGCTTTGCATTCTGCAGGAGACTTCGTTTGCGGCGTTGAATACGATTGCTCCGGCAGTGAAATGGTGGATGCAGCAGAAGCATCATGAGCCGCTGTTTCTGACCCGCGAAGAGTTGGAACATTCAACCGACGTTTTCTCCATCGAATATCTCGACATGCAGCAGCGGCATAAGGTTCTGTATGGCGACGATCCGCTGAGTGGCCTCGCGATTCCGATGCAGTTGCATCGGGCGCAAGTCGAATATGAGCTGCGGACGAAATTGATCATGCTGCGCGAACGCCTGGTTCTGGTTGCCGGCGACAATGACGCGCAATGGGAGCTGATGCTCAAATCTGCATCGACATTCATTACGCTGTTTCGCCATACGCTGATTGCGTTGGGCGCGACTGCGCCGGGATCGAAGCGTGAAACGGTCAAGGCGTTGGCAGCGAAGCTGCAGTTTGACGCGACTGCGTTTTACCGGCTGCTCGATATTCGCGAGCACAAGGCCGAACGCAAGCAGTTCGATCTGGCCGATACTTTCACCAATTATTTGCGTATTGTTCAGCACGTAACCGCAGCAGTGGATAAAATGTTGGATTCGCCAGCCGAGTCTTAGTCAAAACGATTGTTACGGAGGAATTATGGGCAAAGCAGTGATCGTCATCGTCATCATCGCGATAATTGCGCTGATCGCATTTGGGCAATATGTGGGCGTGCGCAACACGCTGATCACGAAAAATGAAGCGGTGAAAGCTGCGTGGTCGCAGGTCGACATTGTTTTGCAGCGGCGCGCCGATCTGATCCCGAACCTGGTCGAAACCGTCAAAGGCTACGCGCAGCAAGAGCAGACGGTTTTCGGAGACATTGCCAAAGCCCGGTCGGCGCTGCTTTCCGCGGGATCGCCGCAGGATAAAATTGCCGCCAACGGCCAACTGGATGGCGCGCTCGGGCGGTTGTTGCTGATCGTAGAAAATTATCCGCAACTTAAGTCGAATGAAAATTTTCTGCGCCTGCAGGACGAGTTAGCCGGGACGGAAAACCGCATTGCCGTCGAGCGCAAGCGCTACAACGATACGCTGCAGGACTACAACACCTACGTGCAGCATTTCCCCAATAATATTTTTGCCGGCTGGGCCGGCTTCAAGTCCAACGAAGCCTACTTTACAGCCAGCGAAGGCTCGCGCCAGGTGCCTACAGTGAACTTCACTCCGGCGACGCCAGCACCCACGCAGACGCCGCAACCGGCGCCGGCCAAATAATCCGACGTTTTGGACGCTAAAGTTAAGAGCGCAAAAGGTTTAGGGGCGGTTAGACCGACGAAAATAGTTGTTGTAACGACTATCTCCCATGACGGCGCGAAAAGCCTGTACCCCCTCCCCCCACCCCCCCTTTGCTTGATCTTGTGGAATCAGCAACTTAGCGGGGGCGCTCCCGCTAGATCTATGAGTTTAAATGGGTTAGAGGTAAAATCTTCCAAACAAAGGAGTTAGGGCAACTGTCAGCTCTCAGCCGTCAGCTTCCAGTTATCGGCCCACGGCGGTTAGGTTTCTGGCTATGGCCCAATGACTCGTCAGAATCCCGATTGGTTTTCAAAGAGCGCGTGCTTCGCCGAACGATCGGGCCCGGCGAACTGACTGCTTCAATTGTTGAAGAATTGGCGAGTGAGGTCAAGGGCAATTGGAGGCGGGAAAACCGGGGAATCGTCCCGCCCCGCATTTCGGTTTACTGGACGCCAGTCGCTTCGGTATCTCGCGCCGCTCCTGCTGCCAAATCTCCGAGGCTGCCAGTTTGGACGGTAACTACGTCTGGGCCGCTGGTCTCGCCAGCGATGATTCGCTTGTAGGGGATCGTCTCGTAAGCGTAGCCCGTCAGGGTTGCCTCGATCTCAAGCGGACCAGGAGGGTGCTCGACGATCACATTCAGGCGCGCCCAGCCATAGTGGGTTTTTCCGTCAATCTGAAATTCCAGTCCGACGTACTTGTGTTGAACGTTGTACCATGGCAGCTGACATTCAAACCCTACTCCGTTACTCGTGAAGGAAAGGCCACAGCCCAACATCGGGTACGCAAATCGAGAGAAGTGCCGGTGGATCCCGATGACTGCGTGCGAATCGAGGATGGAAGCCTGGCGACCCCCCAGGACCAGGTTCGATTGGGCGGCACCCTGAACCCAAAGGGCTATGCCGCCGGTGGCGCTCCAATATCGAAAGGTAAAGTCTGCCATGCCATCGTGATTCAGATCAATCTGTACATTTTGATTGATTGGGAGTCTTTCTTTCACGGGCGTGTACACGACCTCGGCCACGGCCGGTTGCACGATTGTAGTGCCGACGGCAGCGAGGGCATACATGTTGAGCCGGTGGCATGTTGAATCAGAAAGTCGCGCACGCGGC
Source organism: Terriglobales bacterium (assembly GCA_036392935.1). Classification (GTDB taxonomy): domain Bacteria; phylum Acidobacteriota; class Terriglobia; order Terriglobales; family Acidobacteriaceae; genus DASVWZ01. The sequence continues at coordinate 27,650 of DASVWZ010000170.1, forward strand.
CTTGAAGAGCGAGTCGATGGCATAAGTCCTCCCTAGGCGTTGCCGATTATAGCCTAACTCGGCCCAGCTCCGGAAACGGGGCCGGTTAGCTGGACTTTGAGCCGATGGCTCTAGGCTGCCAGGCTAGAGTGCCGGCGCGACGGCGTTTCCACGAGGTGCGGAGGATGGAGAGCACCAGCATGGAGATGAAGATCGCGAGCAACCCGAGCGAGGCCGAAGCGATGGTCTGGGATTTTTTGGCCATGATGGAGAAGCGTCCGTAGACGAATTCGATGTGGACCCAGTAGACCAGCAGGGAAGTTTGACCCAGTTGGATGAGCGGGCTGAATCCCCATTGGCCCGCGCCCCAGCGGCACCAGGCGTAGACCAACGCAAGAATGACGAGAAGCAGGCCGACGCGGATCAGGAAAAAATTCGGGCTGGTGTGCCAGAAGTCGTAAACGGGATAAAGCTGCTCGGGCCGGCGATCGAGCCAGCGCGCGATGAAAGCGATACAGACTCCTACGACTCCGGCCAGAAGAAAAGGGAGGGCGCCGCGACTGCGTGCCCATGAGCTTTGCAGGATGAATCCAGTGGCCAGCCCGGCGAAGGCGAACGCGGACCAAGGGAAAATGGGGAACAGCCATGCTTGCGGGGTTCCGAGGTTGTGCACACCGTTGATGTAAGATTCGATCGGCCAGGGCAGCCAGTTGGGGGCCCAGACGGTCCATAGCAGGGGCGTTAAAAGCGAAATCGCTAATCCAACGATGACGGCGCTGGTCGCCATGGCTCGCTGGGGGCGTTCGTTGAAGAAGCTTCCGGCGATCCAGCAGGTGAGGCCTAACAGCATCATGGAGACGCCGATGGTGTTGAGAATGTCGACGCGGAGCAGGTCGCTCCCTGGGGCCCATCCCCAGGCGATGACGAATTCCTGCAGACGGAAGAGCAGGCCGAGGGCGAGAATCTCGGCTCCGCGGCGGATGGTGGCGAGAGCGATCTGACGGATGGGTTGTTGTTTAGTCAGTTGCTTGTCGACGACGAGTGCGACCGAGACGCCCGCGAGGAACAAAAACAGCGGCGCGGGCAGGGTGCCTCCGAGCTGGGACCACATGAAGAAGGTGGATTTGCGAGCTTCAGGGTTGAGCCACGCGTCGTAGCAGTGGGTTTGGAACATCAGCACGCAGGCGAGGCCGCGCATCCAGTCGATGTAGCCGAGGCGCGAGGTCGGAGACGATGGCATGACCGAAGGAGATGAGAATCCGCAAGTATACGCCCGGAGTTGGAAGAGCTTTACCACGGAGGGCCCAGAGGTACGGCGAGAAGCTTTGCGCAGAAAACCGGGCAACTGCCTCAACGCTCCGCTGGCTGGGCTTGACTGGGGTATCTCGTTATCTTTTCAATAATCTAGACGTGTGATGTGCGTCACATGCGCGAGTGGCATTGGTCACGGCTGTAAACTTTGAGCGGCCCGAGACTGACGTCAGGGGAAAAGAGGACACGATCATGATGCTGCTTTACCGGCTCGTCCGCCTGATTGAATCGCACTCGGAATCGCTGGCCAGCTCGCTGCTGGCGAGGGTGCAAGATTCGGAACACACGCGCGAATTCACCAAAGTATCACCCGAAGAGTTGCGCGACCGGGTGTACGAAATTTACCGACATTTGGGCGACTGGCTGCTGGGAAAAAGCGAGTTCGACGTGGAAAAGCGCTATCTGGAAATTGGCGCGCGGCGCGCACAACAGGGAGTGCCTGTCAGCCAGCTAATCATGGTCATAATTTTGACGAAAGAGAACCTGTGGGAGTTTCTGCGCAAGCAGTCGCCGCTCGACCGTCCAGTTGAGATTTTTGGAGAACTGGAGATGCTGCAGTTGCTGGAGCAGTTCTTCGACAAGGCGATTTTTTATGCGGCTTTAGGATACGAGCAAGCAATGGTTGCGGCACCGGCGGCAAAGTAAGACGGGGAGTGGGGAAAGAATGTCCTGGCAAGAGGAATACAAGCAGAAGGTGCGCTCGTCGGATGAGGCGATGCGCTGCGTGCAGTCCGGCATGCGGGTGTACATACAGGGCGGGTGCGCGGAGCCAGAGACGCTGGTCGAAGCTCTGATGCGCCGCGGACCGGCGGTACGCGATGTCGAAATCGTTCACATGCTCACCTTCGGGATTGCGCCGTATGTGGCGCCGGAGATGACCGGACACTTCCGCCACAACGCGATGTTTATTGGCGGCAATGTGCGGGAGGCCATCAACGATGGGCGGGCGGATTACACGCCGATCTACTTGAGTGAAGTGGAAGAGCTTTTCGAAAGCGGCGCCATGCCGATTGATGTGGCGCTGCTGCAGGTGTCTCCGCCGGACCGGCATGGCTTTTGCAGTTTGGGCGTGGGAGTGGACACCTCGCTGACGGCGGCCAAATGCGCAAAGTTCGTGGTAGCGCAGATCAATGACCAGATGCCGCGCACCTACGGCGACAGCTTCATTCACATCAGTCATATCGGTGCGATCGTCGAGTCGTCTCGCGCATTGTGCGCCATGAAACGCGTGCACGTGACCGAACTGCAGACCGCCATCGCGAGGAACGTGGCCAGCCTGATTGAGGACGGCGCGGTGCTGCAGACGGGCATTGGCGGGATCCCCGATGCAGTGCTGCCGATGCTGATGGACCGCAAAGACCTTGGGGTACACAGCGAACTGATTTCTGACGGCGTGATTCCGCTGATTGAAAAAGGCGTGATCAACGGGGCATGCAAGAACTTTAAGCCGCGAAAGATCATCGCCGGGTTCGTACTGGGCACGAAAGAGATATTCGACTTCGTGGACGATAATCCGATTTTCGAATTTCATCCCACATCGTATGTGAACGATCCGGCGCTGATTGCGCGAAATGACAAAATGGTGGCGATCAACTCGGCATTGCAGATCGATTTGACCGGCCAGGTTTGTTCGGATTCGATTGGCAACCAGTTCTACAGCGGAATTGGCGGGCAAGTCGACTTTCTGCGCGGGTCGACGCGGTCGAAGGGCGGCAAGGCGATCATTGCGATTTCTGCGACCGCAAAACGCGGCGAGATTTCACGCATCGTTCCCATGCTCAGTCCCGGCGCCGGCGTGGTGACGTCGCGCGGACTGGTGCATTACGTGGTGACGGAATTTGGCGTGGCGTACCTGCACGGGAAGAGCATTCGCGAGCGCGCGAAGGCGCTGATCGAGATCGCCGACCCGAGATTTCGTCAGGAGCTTTACGAGTACTGCGAAAAAACCAAGTGGCTGCAACGGCCCTCGGCGGAGGCGGCACTGGCGAGGTGAGGTCGGGGGGGTAGAGGCGAGGCGGCTTGACAGGTGGCGCGGGGGCCTCAGTCAGCGGCAACTCCCAAACGCCTTCAGCGCACGGGACTGAAGTGCACGCCGAGATAATACGGCCACAGAGCGATCGCGAGAAGGCCGTTCCAGAAACTCAGATGGAGAAAGCCAATGGTGAAGATCCAGCCCCCAAACCATAGACCACCGACGGCGCCGTGCTGCTCGATCTTTATTCTCTGCGTCGACTTACCGTGGGCGTCGATTTCCAATGCTCCTCCGGTCTAGCCGATCTCTTCGCCCCAATTTTCCAGCGTCTTTTTTACGAACGCCATGAACTGATCGGCGACGGCACCGTCGATGGTGCGGTGATCGTAGCCGAGCGTGAGGTGAACGACGGAGCGAATGGCGATGGAATCGTTGCCGTCTTTGTCGGTGATAATCAGCGGCTGCTTGGTGATGCCGCCGACGCCCATGATTGCCGAGTTGGGCTGATTGATGATCGGCAAGCCAAACACGGCGCCAAACTGTCCGGGGTTGGTGACGGTGAAGGTTGAGCCTTCCACTTCTTCGGGCTTCAATTTCTTCGAGCGGGCGCGTTCGCCAAGATCGGTGATGCCGCGCTGCAACCCGAGGAAGTTGAGATCGTCTGCATTCTTGAGTACGGGAACGATCAATCCCCAATCGAGCGCAACCGCGATGCCTACGTTGACGTGACGATGGTAGCGAATGTTGTCGCCTTCCACCGAGGCATTCACGATAGGGAACTGCTGTAAGCCGATGATGGCGGCCCGAACGAAAAACGGCATGAATGTAAGCCGCGCGCCGTGGCGTTGCTCGAAGCCGCTTTTGTTTTTGTTGCGAAGGCCGACAATTTTCGTGATGTCGACTTCGAACATGGCGTGCACGTGCGCGCTGGTGCGGCGCGATTCGATCATGCGGTCGGCGATGATCTTGCGCATGCGCGACATGGGCACCAGATCGCCTGGATAAGCGGCCGGCGCGGGCGTTGGCACAGAAGGCGCAGCCGGCGCTTGAGCAGGCGCGCTAGCGCGCTGAGTGGGTGCAGGCGCGGAAGCCGCGGCTGATCCGCGGTCGACGAAAGCCAGAATGTCCTGCTTGGTGATGCGACCGCCCAGTCCGGTGCCGCTGACCTGCGAAAGATTCACGTTGTGTTCGCGGGCGATCTTGCGAACCAGCGGCGATGAACGCGCGTGCTCTTCGTCAGAGTCGTCTGATTCGGCAGCCGCTGGCGGAGGTGTGGCAGCTTTTGGTGCGCTTGCTGGTGGAGCCGGCTGCTGCGCGGGTGCCGGTTTCGACGCCGCAGGAGCTGCGGGCGCAGCCGCTTTCGCAGGCGCCGATGCTTCGCCATCTCCAGCGATCACGCCGACCACGGTGTTCACCTGAACCGTATTACCTTCGCTAACCTTAATGTCCTGCAGAACACCGGAGGCGGGCGCAGGAATTTCGGCGTCGACCTTGTCGGTGGAAATTTCAAACAGCGGCTCATCACGCTGCACCTTGTCACCGGGCTTCTTGAGCCACTTGGTGATGGTTCCTTCAAAAATCGATTCGCCCATCTGGGGCATGACAATATCGGTTGGCATAAGTCCCTTCCAGCGCGCCTCAGTGCGAAAGCCGAGGCAAGCGCAATCAACTATTATAACGAAGCTTTGCGGTTAGTCTTTGTCGCCCATGCCGGATCCTCCGGCCGGAGGGCTCGCGCCATAGGCATTTTTCCAATAGTCCTGCACCTTGGGCGGCAGTTTCTCAATGCGCGAAAGAAACATCGTGACTTTCCACATGTCTTCTTCGCTCAGCGCCTTGTTCCATGCCGGCATGCCGGTGTAGCGAATGCCGGTGCGAATGGCATAGAAGATATGCCACTCGGGATCGTCCGGAGGATCAAGCAGCAACTGCGGCGCCGGCGGATAAAAAGATTTTTCCAGCGGGCTGGGTTTGTTGTCGAGAGTGCCGTGGCAGACTGAGCAATTCATCGTATAAACCTTCATGCCCTCGATGAGATTGTCGTCGGTGGGCTGCACCGGGCTGTTCACGCGCGGCGCCAGCCGTTCCATGGATTCGTCCATCCCGTGCATCATGATGCGGCGTTCGAGCGGTGAAGGCGTCGCGTCCGCTGCGGTCGGCATCCATCCGAAATAGATGCACGCCAGCACGGCCAGCGTACCCACCGCCGCAGCAAACATGATGCCCCAGACAAATTTCCTCATGAATCCTCCGCAGGTATTGTGTCAGACGAGCACGCGAATGCGCCAGTGGAAGCGTTTTTCTTTCGCGCGGGCCAGCCGCGATTCTTCAGAAACTTAATATGCCTTCAGTTTTTTGGCCTCGCGCACCAGATCGCTGACCTTGGGCAGAAAAAATTCCTCCTGCGGTGGAGAAAAAGGAACTGCTGAATCCTGCGCCGTCAGGCGCACGATCGGCCCATCGAGCGAGTCAAAAGCTTCTTCATTAATGATGGCGGCAATCTCACCGGCAATCCCTCCAGTGCGCACGTCTTCGTGCAGAAGAATGACTTTGCTTGTTTTGCGGACGGTCTCTGCGATGGCTTGGCGGTCGAGTGGCGCGAGCGTTCGCAGATCGATTACTTCAAGATCTATGCCCTCTTTCGCCAGGATATCTGCAGCCTCCAGCGCCAGGTGAACCATGGCGGCGTAGGTAACCACGCTCAGATCGCTCCCAGCGCGCGCCACACGCGCTTTGCCGAGCGGAACAACGTAATCCTCGGTCGGCACCTCTTCTTTAATGCGCCGGTAAAGATATTTGTGCTCAAAGAAGACGACAGGATTGTTATCGCGAATGGCAGCCTTGATCAGGCCCTTGGCGTCGTAAGCGCTCGCCGGGCAAACAACCTTTAGGCCGGGTGCATGAGTAAACCATGCTTCTGGATTCTGCGAGTGAAAAGGACCGCCGTGAACGTTGCCGCCGCTCGGTCCGCGAACGACCATGGGCACCGGCGCGCCCCAGCGATAATGCGCCTTGGCGCACATGTTGACGATCTGATTGAACGCGCAGGGCAGAAAATCCATGAATTGAAATTCTGCCACCGGCCGCATGCCCGTGAGCGAAGCCCCAAAAGCCGCGCCCACAATGGCAGACTCGGCGATTGGCGTATCGATCACGCGCTCCGGGCCGAAGTGGTCGATGAAGCCGTCGGTAACCTTGAACGCTCCGCCGTAAATGCCAATGTCTTCGCCGATGCAGAAGACGGTCGGGTCGCGCTCCATTTCTTCCCAGATTCCCTGTCGGATAGCTTCGAGATAGGTCAGTTGCATAATCGTTTGGTGGCTTTCAGGAGTCTCAAGAACTTAAGATTGCTAGTTTTTGACAAATTGTACGTAATACAATATTATACATTTTGTACATTATTATCCTCGGAGGCCTCAAATGTCTTCTAAACTGACCGCCAGCCAGGCGCGGCAAAACTTCTCCGACATTTTAAACCGCGCCGCCTTCGGCAGGGAACGAATGCTGGTCCACCGTGGCAAAAAACCTGTGGCCGCGATAATGCCAGTCGAAGATTATGAATTCATGGAGGATCTTGAAGATCGAATCGACATAGAAGAGGCGAGGAAACGCCTCCACGAGCCAACGATTCCCTGGTCGAAGGTTAAGAAGGAATTAGGCCTATAGCTCGTGCGCTACAGGCTTGAATTTACTACGTCGGCGCTGAGGGAAATGCGAGCCCTCGACCGTCAGTTCCAGCGGCGCATTGCTGACAAGATTAACGCGCTTTGCGATGAGCCGCTTCCACCAGGTTCGAAGAAATTACAAGGACAGCCCGATCATTTTCGCATTCGGGTCGGAGATTATCGCGTGATTTACCGGTTGGACGGATCTCGGGTAGTCGTCGTCATCGTGCGGGTCGGCCACCGTCGCGAAGCCTACCGTTAGACTTTACTTTACTTACTTCAAATGCACCGCGGCTTCGCTCTGTTTCAATCGTGTGCCGGTCTTTGCAACTTTCGGCACACCATATTTTGGCCTGATCTCGTGGCATCCGTCATCACACCATGTCCCACCCGCGGCGCTTTCCGGCGTTGGCATGGGTGAGTTGACGGCGAAATCGCGGTCGGCTTCCAGTTGGCGCTCCACATCGGCGATCAGTTTTTCGTTCTCCTGCGGCGTCAGCCACTTCTTAACGTTGACGAGATAATTTTCAAACCGCGCGATGCAGTCGCGCTTCTTCCAGTATTCAAACAGCGGCTTAGGCACATACTCGGCCGCATCGTGAATGGCATGGCCTTTCATGCGCATCATCTTGGCTTCGATCATCGTGGGACCTTCGCCCCGTCGCGCCCGCTCGCAGGCCTCATGCGCGGCGTCATAAACCTGACACGGGTCAGTGCCGTCGATGATGACGCCCGGAATGCCGTAAGCGATCGACCGCTCCGCAAGATCCTTTACGCGGAACTGCATGTCGGCCGGTGTTGAATATCCCCATAGATTATTTTCGACAATCAGCACCAGGCCAAGATTCTGCACGGCAGCAAAATTAATTCCCTCATAAGTCACCCCGGTCGACTGTCCGCCGTCGCCAATGTAGGTCATGACGGCGATATTGCGGCCCTGCAAACGCGCGCCCAGCGCGACGCCTGAGAGAACCGGGATCAGATCGCCCAAGGTCGAAATCGGCGCGACGACATTTTTTTCTTTGATGTCGCCAAAGTGCGACGACGCGTCGCGGCCCTTGGTGGGTGATCCGGCCTTCGCCATGTACTGCATCATGATGTCGCGCGGCGCGAATCCGCGTACCAGCATGGCGCCCTGATTGCGAATCATCGGCCCGAGCCATTCATCTTTGCGAAGCGCATAGGCCGACGCGCACGAGCAACCCTCTTGACCGAGTCCGAAATAAACCCCGCCGACAACCTTGCCCTGTTTGTATAAATTTTCGAGCGCAGTTTCCATGCGCCGGTTGAGCAGCATCCAGCGGTAAATTTCGATGTGTTGTTCTTTGGTGAGATATTTCGATTCGCGTATCGGCGGCACCGGCGCGCTCAGATCGCCCTTCACTTCGTAGCGGACCCCATCGCCCTCGCGAATCTGCCGCAGCGTGAAACTCGGCTTCTCAAGCCGGTAGTCGAGGATGGTATAGGTCCGCTGCGAAACCGCAGAGCGATTGCCGTTCGGCGTGGGGGCCAAAATCTGTTTCGTTTTCTTTTTGGTTTTATCCGCCATCTCTGGAACGCAGCGCCTCTAATGATGCTATCGCGGATGGCCAAGATTGGACAAACTGCGAGCTTCACGCCAGGTAGATATCTTCTTCGCCGTGGATGTGCCGCAGTTCGTGCGGAGTCTGCAGCGGCACGCCGACAGCGGTGCCGAGCAGATCGTCGAGCGATTCGAGCCACAGCATCTGGCTGGCGAAGACCACGCCAAAATTTCGCGAGACGGAATGCGCAACTTCCTGTAATGGAATCGGCTTGCCAAGTTCGCGCTCTAGTGATGTCACAGGCTTCGCCGTGATGCCGCACGGGATGATCAGATCGAAAAATGAGAGATCGGTATTCACGTTCAGCGCAAACCCATGCGATGTGACAGCCCGCGAGATGTGGACGCCAAGCGCGGCAATCTTGGCTTCTGTCGAGCCGTGCTCGACCGGACGGCCGGGGGCGGCTGTCCCCACGCGATCCGTCCACACGCCGGTCAATCCTGGAATGCGTTTGGTCGGCACGCCGAAATCGGCGCAGGTGCGCATCAGAACTTCCTCGAGGCGCCGGACATACTCAACGGCTCCGACCGTCCTTCGCTTTTCATCCGTCGACGGCAAACTTCGTAGATCGAAGATCGGATATCCGACCAGTTGTCCCGGGCCGTGAAATGTTACATCTCCGCCGCGGTCGGACTCGAAGACTTCAACCCCGCGCTGGGCAAGCAGTTCCGGCGATGCAATGACGTTCGCGGCTTTCGCATTCCGGCCGAGCGTGATGACCGGCGTGTGCTCAAGCAGAAGCAGCACATCGCCGATCTGGCCGTTCTTGCGCAGTTCAACCAGGCGCTCCTGGAGGCGAAGCCCGATCGCGTAATCGACGGTGCCGAGCTGGAGAACCGAGATCATTCCATTGAGTAATTGGGCAATTTCGTAATTGGCGATTTGTAATTGGTAATTTGATTCTGCAAATTGCAAATTACAAATCTTGAATTTACAAATGTCACGCGTTGATCGCCATTCCGAACACGCTGTTCGCCGCGTCCAGCATGGCCTCGCTCAGCGTCGGATGCGCATGAATCGTCCACGCCAAATCCTCGGCCGTCACTTCCAACTCCATTGCGGCCACAGCTTCGGCAATCAACTCCGTCGCCTGCGGACCGATGATATGTACGCCAAGAATCTCGCCGTGCTCGGAGTCGGCGACAATCTTAATGAATCCCTCATGCTGCCCCACGATCGATGCACGCGAATTCGCCGTGAAGGGAAACTTGCCGATCTTCACCTGGTAGCCCAGTTGTTCGGCCTTGGCCTGAGTGAGTCCAACGCTGCCAATTTCCGGATGGCAATACGTCGCACCCGGAATGCGCTCGGGGTTGATCGGCTTCGCCGGCTTTCCGGCAATCTTCGTCACCGCAACGATTCCCTGCATAGCGCCCACGTGCGCCAGTTGGGGCGTTCCCAGCACAATGTCGCCAATCGCGTAAACACCCGCCTCGGCGGTATGCATCCAGCTATCGGTTTGGATGAACCCGCGCTCCGGCTTGATCTTCGTCCTTTCCAGGCCAACGTCTTCTGTCCGCGGCTTGCGTCCGACCGCGATCAGGATCTTTTCGGCTTCAATCTTCTGCTGCTTGCCTTCGGCAGTGAAGGTGACGGTCACACCACTTTTCGTGCTTTCGACTTTTTCGACGGCCGCGCTCGTATGAAAATTAATCCCGCGCTTGCGATAGACGCGCGCCAGTTCCTTCGAAACTTCTTCATCTTCCACCGGGACCAGCCGCGGCAGCATCTCGATGATCGTCACGTCCGTATCGAACGACTTGAAGATCGACGCGAACTCCACGCCCACCGCGCCCGCGCCCACAATCACCAGCGACTTGGGAATCTGTTTCAGGTTCAGGATTTCGATGTTGGTCAGAATCCTGTCGTCCGGCTTGAGGCCAAAAATCATGCGCGCTTCGGACCCCGTCGCCAGAATCACGTTCTTCGCCTTCACCATCGTCGCTTTGCCGGAGGCGTCTTTCATCTCGATGTTGTGCACGCCTCCAATGGCTGGTCCGGTCAGCCGCCCGTAGCCTCGTAAAGTTTCGACCTTGTTCTTGCGCATGAGGAATTCGAGACCTTTGGCGTGCTTGGTTACGACCTTGGTCTTCCGCTCCTGCACTGCCGCCCAGTTCAGCTTGCGCGAGTCGATGCCTTCAATCCCCAGTTCTTTCGCGTCTTTCAGGTGGTCCCAAATCTCGGCGTTGAACAACAGCGACTTGGTGGGAATGCAGCCGACGTGCAAACACGTTCCACCGAGCACGTTGTCTTTCTCGATCAGCGCGGTCTTCAATCCGAGCTGTCCGGCGCGGATGGCTGCCGTATATCCGCCTGGCCCGCTGCCAATGATGGCTACGTCATAAATGGTTTCTGGCAAAGTAATGGCTCCTCAATGAAAAAAAGATGGGTACTCACATTTAATGATCGCTACAAACAAGTGATTCTACGCGAAGGCAGAAAGATTCGTGAACCGGCTGGACACCGGCGCCGTGGGAACTTTCGGAGCGCAAACCGCGTATCCTTACCTGTGAGGTGACACCATGCACTTCCTCGCGATGTTCTTCCATCCGTTTTTCGGCTTCGGATTTGTCTTCTATTTTCTGCCGGCGATCCTCGCCTTCGCGCGCAACAAGCGTGACAGCACCGCGATCCTGGTGCTGAATCTATTGCTTGGCTGGACGGTAATTGGCTGGGTGATTGCGCTGGTGTGGTCGTTGCGGAACGACGTGCCTGTAGCGGCGAGATAGATCTAGCAGTCGCAGCTGGTTCTCTAAGCCAGCAGCTTCGCCGCATCTTTCGCGTGATAAGTCAGAATGATGCTGGCTCCCGCGCGGCGAATCGACAGCAACGATTCCATCATCACGCGGTCGCGGTCGATCCAGTTGTTGCGCGCAGCGGCTTCAATCATCGCGTACTCACCCGAGACCTGATACGCGGCCAGCGGCAAATCAAACCGCAGACGCGCCGCAGCGATGACATCGAGATACGGCAGAGCCGGCTTGACCATGATCATGTCCGCGCCCTCTTCGATGTCGAGTTCGATCTCGCGCATGGCTTCGCGAACGTTGGCTCCATCCATTTGATATGACCGGCGATCGCCGAACTGTGGAGCTGAGTCAGCAGCCTCACGGAAAGGCCCGTAGAATCCGGAAGCGAATTTCGCCGCATAAGAGAGAATCGGCGTATTGATGAAACCGGCTACATCGAGCGCTTTGCGAATGGCAGCCACGCGGCCATCCATCATGTCCGAGGGCGCAATAATGTCGATGCCCGCGCGCACCAGCGAAACCGCAGTCTTGGCCAAAATTTCCAGACTCGCGTCGTTCACAATTTCAAATTCAACCGTTGCCCTCGGCGGCTCAGCCACTGCGGCTCCCAACGATTGCGGCACCGCGCGGATCACGCCGCAATGTCCGTGCGACATGTATTCGCAGAGGCAGACGTCGCCCATCAGCAGAAGATTCGGGACCTCGCGCTTGATGGCGCGCGCCGCTTGCTGCACGATTCCGTCGTCGGCCCATGCGCCGGTGGCCACGTCGTCTTTTTTCTCGGGAAGGCCGAACAGAATAATCGACGGAATGCCGAGCGATTCAATCAGCGCTGCTTCCTTCACGGCTTCGTCAACCGATAAATTGAATACGCCGGGCATTGACCCCACCGCCTTGCGCACGCCCTCGCCCGGGCACACGAACATGGGATAGACGAACGCATCCGGCGTCAGCCGCGTTTCGCGCACTATGTTTCGAAGCTGCTCATTCTGCCGCAGACGGCGCAACCGCGTTATCGGAAATGCCATGGAATCACCCTCTGAAATAGCCCTTTTGCGCGCCATTCCACAAGCCGATTCTAGCACTGGCGGTGCCGGCCCGATTGTGACGGCCATCACCTATGTATTCGCGGCCGCGGATTTTTCGCTACCATATTCCTCAATGCCAATGCTCTCCCACACCAGCGCGCGCGTGCTTGAATTTGATCAACTGCTCGATCTGCTTCGCGGCTATGCCCAATCGCCGGTCGGCCAGGCGCGAGTCCGAGGGCTGGCTCCAACCACCGAGCGCGCCTGGATCGAAAATCAGCACGCGCTCACCACAGAGATCCGCGCCTTCCGCCGCGTGAATGGCCGCTTCGACTTTGCCGGCCTCGAAGACGTTTCGCGCCTGGTCGAAAAGTCTCGCATCGCCGGGGCGGCCCTGGAGATCGACGAAATACGCGCTGTGATCACGCTGGTCGATCGCGCCGCCGAGTGGAAGGGCGTTGTTAACGATCCTCCCGCCGCAATGCGCTCGGAGTGGAAAGCTGTGGAATCGCTTTCCGCGGGAATCGGCGACTTCAGCGATTTTCTGCGCGGCTTCCGCAACAAGTTTCTCCCCGATGGCACTCTCGACGATCGTGCGTCGCCCGAACTGGCGCGCATCCGCCGGGAGATCGAGAAGCAGCGTCGGCAGATTCAGGAGTCATTACGGAACCATCTGCGGCGATTGTCCGAAGGTGGCACGGTACAGGACGAACTCATCACGATCCGCGGCGAGCGTTTCGTGATCCCGGTCAAAGTCGAGCAGAAACGCCGCGTGCAAGGCGTGGTGCATGGCGCCAGCTCGAGCGGCCAAACGGTCTTTGTCGAGCCGCTCGAGACCATCGAGCAGAATAACGAACTGGTGCGGCTTCTCGAAGAAGAACTGGCCGAGATTCACCGCATTCTCCTTGAAATGACGCGGCGCATCGGTGAGAACGCCGATGCCATTTTCGGCGCCGCCGAAGTTCTGGCCGAACTCGAGGTCCAGTTCGCCAAAGCTCGCTTCGCCGAAGACTACAACTGCGTTGCGGTCGAACCCAGCCCAGACGGGAAAAGCTTGCTGCTGATTAAAGCTCGCCACCCGCTGCTTGAACGCAATCTAAAAATAAAAAATGCCCTGGCGGTTCCCATCACCATGGAACTCGAAGGCGCAGCGCGTGAGTTGGTCATCACCGGTCCAAATACCGGCGGAAAGACCGTTGCGCTAAAAACCGTCGGCTTGCTCGCGCTGATGGCGCAATCCGGCATTCCCGTTCCCGCCGACCGCGCCGAACTCCCCATCTTCGACGCCGTCCTTGCCGATATCGGCGACTACCAGTCGATCGAGCAGAATCTCTCGACTTTCTCCGCCCACGTCACCAACATCGATTTCATCTCCCGCACCGCAACCGCAAACTCGCTCGTTCTGCTCGATGAGCTTGGCTCCGCCACCGATCCCGAAGAAGGCGCAGCGTTGGCAGTGGCGATCGCGGAGCACTTTCGCAGAACTGGATGCATTGCCATCATCTCCACCCATCACACCTCGCTGAAGGTTTATGGCGCGAATACAGACGGCGTAGTCAATGCGTCGGTCGGCTTCAACGAAACCACGCTGCAACCGACCTACGAATTGCGCATGGGTATTCCCGGCGCGTCCGCCGGAATCAACATCGCGCAGCGGCTCGGCCTGAATCCGTCGATCATTTCCGCGGCGCGCTCGAAGCTCACCTCGCAGGCCCGCGACGTTGCCGAATTTCTTGATCGCCTCCACGCTGAACTTCGCGAGGCCCAATCCGAACGCCTGCAGCTCCGCACCCGCGAAGCCGAACTGCAGCGCGAGAAAGACCGCCTCGCCGCCGAAGGCAAGCGCGACCAGCAGACCAAGGTCAAAGAGATGGAAAAGAAGCTGGCCAGCCTGCTGCACGACTTCGAATATCACGCCCGTGAAGCGGTGAGCGCGATTCAGGATCGGGCGGCGGCGAAGTCTGTCACCAAAGATGCCGAGCGGCGCATCGCCAAACTGCGCCGCGAGTTTCGAGAGCAGTTCGATTCCACCATCGTCGCGCACTCCACCGGCGCCGACGTTGGCGATCCTCAGGCGCAGCCGCAGATCGTCAGGCACGTCTCCGAGGGAGACACCGTCAAGCTCAAATCCATGGGCCGGACCGCGCGGGTCACGCGCCGCATCGACGACAGCCACTTTGAAGTCGAAGTCGGATCGATGAAGATGAAGATTCCCCGTGACGACATCGCCCAGGTCGTCGGCCAAACTGCCGAATCGCCCGTCAAAGCCGCACGCGCCAAGGGCGTTTCGGTCTCGCTGCAGAGCGAAACCGCCGTTCCCTCCGAGATCAACGTCATTGGCCGCACCGTCGACGACGCCTCGCGCGAAGTCGAGAAGTTCGTCGATCGAGCATTCCTCGCGGGATTGCCGCGGGTGCGCGTGGTGCACGGCAGCGGCATGGGCATCCTGCGCAAGGCGCTGCGCCAGTTGCTGCAACAGCATCCGCATGTGGAGTCAGTCGCCGAGCCGCCGCAGAACGAAGGCGGCGGCGGAGCGACGGTGGTAGAACTCAGGGTGTAGAAGCCAACAGCCAACAGCCAACAGCCAACAGCCAGTGGTAAGACATCCCCGCCTTGTTGTACACTCGCGCTTTTCCAAGGAGAACCACATGAAAGCGCGTCTTGCCGGAGTGATCCTGCTGTTGGCGGTATCTTTGCCCTGTTTTGCGCAGTACACCGATTTGGCTTACATCAACGATCTTGGCGGGCCGCAGGAGTTTGCGCGCCGCCGCGCCGAGCTCGCCAAGCAGGCCAAGACCGGATACATCCTGCTGTTCTCGCGCGTCATGATGCCGGAAGCGAACCACTATCGCGAAGACAATGACTTCTTCTATTACACCGGTCTCAGCGATCCTGGTTCGGCGATGATCATCAACGCCAGCACCGGAGGCGCGACCATTTTCGAGCCGGAGCAGTCGGCGCGCGTCAAGCAAGTGTATGGCGCGAACCTGCTGGGTATGACTGCGGCGCAACAGGAAAAACTGGGTTTCAAAACCATGGGCTCATCGTTCGCGCCGCCGCCGCAAGGCACCGCGCTGGTCATGCCCATCAGCCTGCTCGAAGTTACGCTGGCCAACATCCTTGGCAAAGAAACTGACCTGTGGCTGCGGTTGGGTTTTGCCGATAAGGCCGATGGCGCGCGCGTGGAGGTCGGCCGCGACTACGCGGAAGAATACGCTGCGCCGTACGGCGATCCAACTCCCGGCGACCGCGCCGCAATTCAGAAGCTGGCGCTGCACTATCCGGCGGCGCATCAGCGCGATGTAACGCCATTCATGGATAACATGCGCAACATCAAGACGGCGCAGGAAATCGCTGTGCTTCGCCGCAACGGCGCGCTCAGCGCGCAAGGCCTGAAGCAGGCAATCGCCAAGGCACATCCGCCGATGTGGGAGTACCAGATCGAAGCCGAAGCCGATTACGTCTTCCGCAGCGGCGGCGCGCAAGGCTGGGCTTACCCGGCGATTGTCAGTTCGGCGGAGAACATCAACACCTGGCATTACTTCAACGATCGCCGGCAGATCCAGCCGAACGAGCTTGTGGTCTTCGACTTTGCCGCCGACCTCGATCACATGGCGATGGACATTACCCGCACCTTCAACATCAGCGGCAAGTTCACGCCTGAGCAAGCCAAGTGGTATGCGGTCGATCTGGAGTGCCAGAAGGCGGTGATTGCGCTGCTCAAGCCGGGCAACACCTACGAACAGGCACAGGATGCGGGCAAAGCCGTGTTTGCAAAATATGGCGAAGACAAGCAGTGGTACGGCTTTCCCGGCCACTTCGTTGGCCTGGCGACGCACGATGTGTTGCGCCCGACCGGACCGATCAAAGCTGGACAAGTCGTGACGGTCGAGCCCATCGTCGAATTTCCCGACAAGCAGATGCACTTCCGCGTGGAAGATACCATCCTGATTACCGATGGCGAGCCGGAAAATCTGTCATCGAGCGTGCCAAAGGAATTGCCGGAAGTCGAGAAGCTCGTAGGCAGCATAAAGTAGAGACGTAGCTTGCTACGTCTCTGCCTTGCGAACAGCCGGGTGCCGCATACATCCGCGCACTTTGCGAATGTATGGGCGCTATGCCGTCTGTTTCCATGGAACATTTCTGACGTGCTTCGCTCGAGCTTGCCGCAAAAAACGCGCCAACAACGGCGCCGGGACGGTTACCATCTTTGCCTGCCATTCGCCTTTTTCGGGCATTTTGAGTGTAAACGCGATTTAACGCCAAGCAGTATTTTTGACAGTTGCCACTCCCGCTAGTAGAGTGCTACATCATATTCCGTCCCGTCCTTAAATACTTTTGTTGATCGGCAGTTCCGTCATCTTCGGTGTTGTTTTCGGCCAGTGAGTTGATAGGAGGACAAAGCATGAAGTGGGATGGGAAACTGGGTTTGACATTAGCCACGGTGGTTGCACTGTTCAGCACCATGGGTGCACCCGGCGCCGAGGCACAGGCGAAGCAACCCAACGTCGTATTCATCCTGGTCGATAACGTCGGATGGGGAAGCTTTGGCGTCTACGGCGGAACCACACCCACGCCACGGATCGACAAGCTGGCGAACGAAGGCATTCGCTTCAACAACTATAACGTCGAAGTGCAGTGCACGCCGTCACGCTCAGCCATACACACCGGGCGGTATTCCGTTCGCTCGGGAACCTACACCGTTCCTTTGCCCGGTCAAGGCCTCTCCGGGATGTCACCCTGGGAATACACCATCGCTAAACTCTTCTCCGACGCCGGCTATGCCACCGCGTTGTACGGCAAGTGGCACTTGGGTGATGTCCAAGGCCGACTGCCCACCGACCAAGGCTACGACGAGTGGTGGGGCATAAAAAATAGCTGGGACGAAGCGGGCTACACCGCGTGGCCGCTCTTTAAGGAGAGCGGCGTTCCTGTTCCCATGATATGGGAGGGAAAGAAGGGTGAGGAGTCCAAGCCGGTGATGCCGCTTGACCTGAAGGTGCGGCCGATCGTGGACGAGAAGTACATCATCCCGAAGACGGTCGATTTCATCAAGCGCAACGCCGCGGCGAAGAAGCCGTTTTTCGTCTACGTGGGCTACTCCGAGATGCATCCGCCGGCGATGGCCAATCCGAACTTTGCCAACAAATCCCCCGAGCGCAGTGGAGTGTTTGCCGACATCATTGCCGAAATGGACTACCGCGTCGGTCAGGTGCTGGATGCCGTCAAGGAAGCGGGGCGTCGAGAACAACACGATCTTCATCTTGAGCAGCGACAACGCGGGCGGCGGGGTCATACCACAAACCGGGCCGGGTTCGAACGGACCGTGGCGCGGCGATTTCTTCAACACGCCGTTCGAGGGAAGCATGCGGGTGCCTGCCATGATTCGCTGGCCCGACAAGGTCCCGGCCGGTGTCGTCACACAGGAGATGCTTGCGGCGGTGGACTGGCTGCCGACGCTGGCCGGGATGGTCGGTGCGTCGAATCGGGTCCCCAAGGACCGGCCCATCGATGGCATCGACGCTTCGGCGT
>DASVWZ010000171.1:0-7669 GCA_036392935.1 Terriglobales bacterium
CTCGCGTAGCGAGCGATCGTCCTCGCTCGGGATGACAATGGTTAGGGTGCGGTAGTGATAAGCGACCACGCCTAGAGATGGGCGTTTCCCACTCATCCGCAAAGAACGCGAATGAGTGGGCGCCCGGCCGAGCGCTCTCGACGCAATATCAGGCGACTTTGGGGAGGTTCCAGTGGCGCCAGACGCTGATGACTCGGAGCAGAAAACAAACTACGCCGCCGATGAAGGCGGAAACGGTGGGCGAGAAGCCGAGGCGGCGGCAGATGACCATGACGGCCGATCCGGCGAGGGCGGCGGTGGCGTAGACATCGGCGCGGAGGACGGCGGGGATGCGGGCGAGGAGAATGTCGCGGATGGTGCCTCCGCCGACGCCGGTGATGGCGCCGAGCAGGACGGAGATCAAGGGCGACATGTCGTGCAGCATGGCTTTTTCAGTTCCGGCGATGGCGAATAAAGAGAGGCCGGCCGCGTCAAGGACGATGATGATGGGCGGCGGGATGGCTTGTACATAGCGGTTGAAGAAAAAGACGGCGATGGCACCGGTGAAGGCAGTAGCGGAGTAGCGCCAATCGCGCAGCGCGTTGGGAGGGACGGAGCCGATGAGGACGTCGCGGATGATGCCGCCGCCGAGCGCGGTGGCGAAGGCGAGCACCATGAGGCCGAGGAGATCGAGATTGCCGGCGATGGCGGCGGATGCGCCTTCGATGCCGAAGAGAAAAGTTCCGGCGAGATCGGCGAAGTAGAGAAGCTTGACGGACTTGGATTCCATGGGGTGGGAGGATTATAGCGAAGGCAGAAGTCAGTCGTCGGTCATTAGTCGTCAGTCGTCAGTCGTCAGTCGTCAGTCGTCAGATAGAAGCGGATTTGCGGATTGGTTGCCTGGGCCGGCTATGAAGTGGGGCGCCCGGCCGAGGCTTACTTTCTTGGATGGGCGACGTCATAAGAGTATGAAGAAATGGCTGGTAGTGGGTTGGGCGCTGTGGGCAGTGGCGATGGCGGCGGGGCAAAAGGACAACGGGTTGGCGATCACGCATGTGACGGTAATTGACGCCACCGGCGCGGCGGCGAAGCCTAATTATACCGTGGTGGTTGCCGACGGGCGTATCAGCGCGGTCGGGCCGAATGACGCGGTGAAGCTTGCGGCAGGCGTGCGGGTGGTGGATGGGACAGGGAAGTTTCTGATCCCGGGATTGTGGGACATGCACGGGCACCTGACGGATGCGACGGACGACGCGTTTCCGCTGATGATCATGAACGGCGTGACGGGGGTGCGCGATATGGGCGGCGACCTGGCGCAGATCGATAAGTGGCGGGCGGAGATTGAAAGCGGCAAGCGGGTGGGGCCGCATATTATCCGCGCGGGGCCGTTTGTGGATGGGCCGAAAGAAGGCGTGACCAACAGGCTTACGGTACGAACGCCGGATGAGGCGCGGGCGGCGGTGCGCGAACTGAAGGCGAAGGGCGTGGATTTTATCAAGGTGCACAACGCGCTGCCGCCGGAGGCGTTTTTTGCGCTGATGGATGAGGCGAAAAAAGAACATATTCCGGTGGCGGTGCATTTGCCGAAGGGAGTGAGTTCGGGTGAGGCGTCAGACGCGGGCGCGGCCAGCCTGGAGCATGTGGAAACCATGGCGGAGAGCGAGATGTGGCGCAAGGGCGCGACCGCGACGACGGTGCAGCAGGCGGTGGAGGAAAATCTGGGACCTTCGGGACAGGCGTTGTTTGAAAAGTTTGTGAAGAATGGCACGTGGTATGTGCCGACGCTGGTGGCGTACGAGCGGGGGTTTGTGCTGTGGAGCAACGATCCGGAGGCGATGGCACCGCGGCTGGAAATCCACGAAAAGCAGCTGGAAATTGTGCGGAAGATGCACAAGGCGGGAGTGCAGATGATGGCGGGATCGGATTTTTCCGATTGGGGGATAGTGCCGGGGATCGACCTGCATAATGAGCTGGCGCTGCTGGTGGAGTCGGGGTTCAGTCCGATGGAGGCGTTGCAGGCGGCCACGCTGGGTCCGGCGAAGTTTATGGGCAAGACGGATGCCTACGGAACTATTCAGACGGGACGAGTGGCGGACATGGTGGTGCTGGATATGAATCCGCTGGAAAATATCAGCCATACGCGGAAGATACACGCGGTGGTGCTGGGCGGGAGGTATTTGCCGATGGCGGAGATGAGGAGGGAAGTCATTAGCCATTAGTCGTCAGTCGTCAGTTATCAGTTATCAGTTATCAGTTATCAGTTATCAGTTAGAAGCGGATTTGCGGATTGGTTGCCTGGGCCGGTTATGAAGTGTTCCCACTCATTCGCAAAAGACGCGAATGAGTGGGGCACCCGGCTGAAGCAAAATCAAAATCAAAGTCGAAGTCAAAACCTTTACCGCGGAGGTCACAGAGGTTCTTGTCGTCAGGAGGGGTGGGTGGGAGATTTGAGGAGGTCGGCGAAGCGGGGATCGCTATGGAGCGATTGCAGGTCGGGGTCGATGCGGAGGTGCTGGGTGTCTTTGTATCCGTGATCGAAGGCGTTGTGGAGGTGGTCGAAGGCGGCGTCGCGATCGTTGGCGGCGGCGGCGACACAGGCGTAGCTGTACCAGGCGGCGGAGAGGCTGGGATCTCCGGACTTCTTAATTTGATCGATGGTGGATTGGAACATTTTTTTGGCTTCGTCGTAGTGGTTTTCGAAAACCAGCGCGGTCGCGAGATATTGAAGGCTGGTGATGGTATCGGGGTGGTCAGCGCCGATGGTGCGTGACTGGATTTCATTGGCGGTGCGGGCCAGAGTTTCCGCGTCTTGGTAGCGGCGCTCGCTGATGAGGACGGCGGCGAGCGTGGATTGGGTGGCGAGCGTGTCGTCGTATTCGGCGCCGAGAGTGCGGGTCTGAGCGTCGAGGGTTTGGCGCAGAAGCTGGTCGGCAGCGGCGAGTTTGTTTTCGCGCCAGAGCGCGCTGGCGAGATTGTATTGAGAGAGCAGCGTGTCGGTGTGATCGGGGCCAAGCGCGCGCAGACGGACGGCGAGGATGCTGCGCTGCATCTGCTCGGCCTCGGGGTAGTGGCCTTCGGTGGAGAGTATGTTGGCGAGACCTTCTTTGGCGCGGAGGGTGACGGGCACATCGGGGCCGAGTGTGCGCTCCTCAATCGCGTACGCCTTACGGTACAAAGCTTCGGCTTCGGCGGTGCGGCCTTCGCCGTATCCGAGCGCGTTGGCAAGGGTGGTCATGGTGTCGGCGGTGTCGGGATGGTCAGGGCCGAGGACACGCTCTTCAATCGCTATTGCCTGCCGGTAAATGGCTTCAGCTTCGGGGTAGCGGCCTTGTCCCTGCAGGCTGTTGGCGAGGTTGTGCATGGTGGAAAGGGTGCGCGGGGCGTCGGCGCCGAAGACTCGCTGCTCAGTGGCGAGCAAATCGCGGTACATGGCTTCGGCATCGGCGTAGCGATTTTGCCCGGTGAGCGAGTTGGCCAGTGAGAGCGCGGTGCGGATGGTCTGAAGATCGTCAGGGCCGAAGCGGGCTTTCTTGATTGCGAGAGTTTCGCGCGTGAGTTTTTCTTCGTCGGAGTATTTGCCGAGATCTTCAAGGATGACGGCGAGGGTGTCGCGAGTTTCAAGGGTGATGGGATCGTCGGGCTTGAGGGTCTGCTGTTCGATGCCGCTGGCCTGACGAATGATGGCTTCGGCTTCGGGCAGTTTGCCTTCGCGGTCGAGGTCCCATCCGAGTTGATTCATGGATTCGAGGGTTTTGGGATTCTTGTCGCCGAGAGTGCGATGGCGAATGTCGAAGGCTCCCTGGGCGAGCTGGTGGGAGCGGGAAAAAAGGCCCAGGTTTTTGTAGGTGTTGGCCATGGCGTACATGAGGTCGGATTGAAGTTCGGGGTCATGAGAAAGGCCGGTGGAGATGTCGGCGGAAGCTTTGTCCAGAACTTCGCGGGCGGTAACGGAGTTGCCGCGGGCCTCATTGGGATCGGAGACCTTGAACATGTTAACCATGAAGTTGACGATGCGGCCGGCGCGATCGCGCTCACGGGTGGTGCGGCGGAGTTGAAGCGCCTGGAGGATGGCGAATCCCACGAGCAGGAGCACGAGAACGGAGGCAGCGGCCACGGCACTGCGATGGCGGCGGATGTATTTTCCCATCCGGTAGGTGAAAGTGGCGGAGCGGGCGACGACCGGCTGATGGGAGAGAAAGCGGCGAATGTCATCGGCGAGCGCGGATGGAGTCTGGTAGCGGGCGGCGCGATCTTTTTCAAGCGCCTTCATGGCGATGGAATCGAGATCGCCACGAAGAATGCTGACGAGTTTTTGCGGATTGGTGGCGTGGTTGGCGGCGAGTTCGGTGATGGCCTCGCGACGCGTGGTGATGCGGGTGCTGGGGCGCGGAGGGTCATCTTCGCGCAAGTGGCGCAGAGCTTCGTCGAAAGGCTTGTCGCGCCACTGGTTGAGATCGAGCGGGAGGGTTGAAGTAAGAAGCTCGTAGAGCACGACGCCGAGCGAGTAGACGTCGGCGCGGGTATCGATGTCGCGGCTGTTGGGATCGGTCTGCTCGGGGCTCATGTAGCCGGGCGTGCCGATGATGCCGCCAAAGATGGTCCCGGTATGCTGGGCGGCGGCGGCGGGATCGCCGAGCAGCTTGGCGATGCCGAAGTCGATGACGCGCGGGGATGGTTTGCCATCGACTTCGACAACGAGGATGTTGGAGGGTTTGAGGTCGCGGTGAATGATGGCCTTCTGATGGGCGTGCTGGACGCCTTCGCAGACGCTGATGAAAAGCTCGAGCCGCGCCGCGGTGGAAAGTTTGTGCTGGTCGCAGTAGGTGGTGATGGGCAGGCCGGGGACGTATTCCATCACGAAATAGGGTTGGCCCTGCGCGGTGCATCCGGCGTCGAAAACTTTGGCGATGCAGGGGTGGTCCATGATGGCCAGCGCCTGACGCTCGAGCATGAAACGCTGCAGCGCGGCCTGATCGTATCCGGCGAAGCTCACGACTTTGAGCGCGACCTGGCGCTTGACGGGTTCGAGCTGATCGGCGAGCCAGACTTGTCCCATGCCGCCCTGGCCGAGCATGCGGATGAGGTGAAAGCGATCGGAGATGAGCTGGCCGGCTTCGAGTCCGGCGGGAAGATCGAAGGTGAAGTTGGTGCTGCTATCGATGGAGCGTGACTGCATGAAGTTGGTGCGGACCTCGGCTTCGGCGGAGAGCAGCGATTCAACTTCGGCTTTGAGCGAACGATCGGAGGAGCAGGCGGAATCGAGAAATGCGGAGCGCCGATCGGGTTCAAGCAGGAGCGCCTGGTGAAGAACTTCCTTCACCTGCTCCCAGCGCGGGGTGGTCATGCGGATTTCCTGATCTCGCGGTGCAGCCAAAGGCGGGCGGTTGCCCAGTCGCGGTCGACGGTGGCGCGGGAGATGCCCAGTACGCGGCCGGTGGCTTCGGAGGAAAGTCCGCCGAAGAAGCGGAGTTCGACGATTTTCATCTGGCGTTCGTCAATGCGGGCGAGCTCTTCGAGGGCGCGGTCGAGGGCAAGGAGTTCTTCGTCGGTGGCGATGGGCATGCCGGCGATGTCGCTGAGCGAAAGACGGACACCGCCGTCGCGCTTGGCGGCATTGCGGGCGCGGGCGTGATCGACCAAGACCTGGCGCATGAGGCGGGCAGCGACGGCGAAGAAGTGATCGCGATTATGGACTACCGGGGCTTCATTGCCGATGAGGCGGACGTAGGCTTCATGAACCAAGGCGGTGGCCTGGAGCGTATGGCCGGGCCGCTCAGCCTGGAGATAGTACTGAGCGAGACGACGGAGTTCTCCATACACGACGGGCACCAACTCGCGGACGGCGGCTTCGTCGCCTTGCTGCCAGCGAACCAGGAGTTGGGTGACGTGGTTGGACGGGGTCTCGGACAACCGGTTCACCTCATGAATTTTGCGCGCATTTTTCGCCCCATGCGCTTGAGCGGGATAAGGATATCGTGAGGGGGGATGGAGGTCAATGAGAAGGCAGAAGTGGGAAGTCAGAAGGCAGAAGTTAAGGGCTGAGTCGGGCCGCTGGCGGGCGTAAGTTGTCAGTCGTCAGTAGTCAGTAACACCGGGTTCGTAGGTCGGAATTCCCTCCGAGTGCATTGGTTATCCCTGGCCTCGCCGGGGTCTTTCGACTGCGCGGATCGTTTGCTTCGCCAACGATCCACTCCGTTCAAAATGACAGTGTTGGGAGGGGTCGGCGGTCATCGGCAAAAATCTGCGGATTTCTGGGGTTAGGGGGCGGCGGAGATTATTTACTAAAAAAGATGAGGCAGTTTGGCGGGGGATTCCGCTGTTGTGATTAGACGGGGTCATTGGCCCGCCGCCGGTTCGGGGCGGGCCTGTAAAACGTCATCACAGGAGAATCGATATGAATACTAATGCTCACGCAATCGAAAAGGCAGTTATGTGGAAGTCTGGAGGGAGCCGTGGCCTGCGGCTGCTGGTGAGTTGCCTGCTCGGGTTGACTTTGCTGGCGGCGCCGGCGTTTGGCCAGCACCTGCATCAACTGGAATACAACAACAGCGATTGGGCGGACACGGACATCACGGCCGCGGCCGGCGGGCCGACGGTTTATGACATCGGCGTGTCGGCGTACGTGACCTCGCCCAACGGCCAGATCCACGTTTTTTACGTGGCCTCAGCCAACAGCGATGAGAACTGGGATGTGCACCAGCTTTACTACAACGGCAGCACCTGGACGGACCAGGATCTGAGCGCGCTGCTGGGGCCGACCGCGTATCAGGGAACCGGTATGAGCGGCTTCGCGATCGGCAACGCGCAGTACGTTTACTTCTGCGACTCGTTCTTCAACGTTCACCAGTTTGCCTACGGCGATGGCGGCAACTGGAACTGGGTGGACACGAACCTGAACGGGGTAACCGGGAAGGGCTATCCGGGAACGTGCGCCGATTACGCCATCAGCATGTCCGCGATTGTGACCGAGAACGGCAACCGGCATGTCTTTTTCCAGGGACCGGACAAGAATGACGGTAAGAATGCCATCCGCGAATTTCTGTGGAACGGCCGGGAGTGGTCGATTCCGAACCTGACGACGCAGACGCACGGCGCCACTGGATACGGCACGTTCATGTCGGCAGTGTCGATCAAGTACGGTTCGTATTTGTACTTTCAATCGAACGTCAATGGACACATTCACGAGTACTCCTACTTGCCGGCGGTTGGCCACTGGGTGGATACCGACGTGACCGTTGCCTCAGGCGGCGTGCCGGCGGATACGTTTGAGCCCAACGGGCCGGCGGCGTTTGCGGTCCCGGGCAAGGACCAGATCGAGGTGTACTACAGCACCGGCGAAGAAGTTCACCAGATGACCTTCAAGAATAAGAAATGGACAGATGAGGATTTGGGCGGCCCGGCACCGTACAGCCTGGGACAGATCCTGGCTTTTGCGACTACACCGAACAATCAGTTCCACGTTTACTACAACGGACAGGGAGGCAGCAACACCATCGATCAGATGTTCTTCAACGGATCGAGCTGGTCGTATGGCGCGCTGCCTGGGGTTCCGGTGGGATTCGCCGCAGGGATGGGCGGTTTCTCCGTCGGGAACTACCAGTATGTGTATTACATTTCGGCCGATTAAAGAGAAGGCAGAAGTGAGAAGTGAGAAGTCAGAAGGCAGAAGGAGTTGTGCCGCGGATGGGGG
>DASVWZ010000172.1:0-1512 GCA_036392935.1 Terriglobales bacterium
ATCGAACTCAGGTGAGTTTGAGGGTACTCGCACCTCGACGCATTCTGTCCCTTCAACAACCGTTCGACCAACTGGCTTTGTTGCGTCCGGGAAGCGGGATTTCAGAAAAGAAACCAACTCCTCCTGACCCAAGGTTTCCGACGCCCTCACATTTACGTATTCGCTCATCCGCCGCTCTTCAGTCCCGGGTTGGAGTGCACCCCAAAAGTGAGACAGAGATAATGGTGACAGTTCTCGATCAGGAGAACACATGTCACAAAAGAACACGAATCAACCTGAGTACGGAGCGGAGTTGAAGTTAACGGCGGTGCGCCGGGTGTTGGCTGGGGAGAGCGTAAGTGCGGTAGCACAGGAACTCGGCATTCGACGGAAGCGGCTGTATGTGTGGAAGGACCGGTATGCAGAGCTCGGCGAAGCCGGCCTGGTGCATCGGCGAGGCGGAAGGCCACGAAAGGTAGTGTCGGAAGATAGGAACGAACCGGACGCGAGGTCGGGGCGTGGTGAGTTGCTGGCAGCGCGGAAGCGGATTGCAGAGCTGGAGCGCAAAGTAGGCCAGCAAGAACTGGAACTGGATTTTTTCGGCGAAGCCTTGCGGCGCATAAAAGTGGGCGGGAAGCGATCTGCACGTTGATCGCGGAGCGGGCCGGGCAAGGCGGCCTCAGCGTAGAACGAATGTGCGAGTTGAGCGGCTGAGCCGGGCGGGGTTTTACCGGCATTGGGAAGCGTCGGCGCCGCGCCAGGCCGATACTGCGGTTCGCGATCTCATCCAGCAGGTGGTCGTGGAGAAGCGTTTCTATGGCTACCGACGGGTCCACCGTGAACTGCGGCAGCGCGGGCAGTGCATCAATGCCAAGCGGGTGCTGCGCCTGATGCGGGAAGACAATCTGCTCAGTCTGCGCACGCGGCGGTTCGTGCCTGTCACCACCGATTCGCAGCATGGCTGGCGAGTATGGCCGAACCTGGCGCGTGGTTTGGTGACGCGTAATCTCAATGAACTCTGGGTAGCCGACATCACCTACGTGCGATTGCAGGAAGAGTTTGTTTATGTCGCCGTGGTGATGGACGCACATTCGCGACGTTTGATCGGGTGGGCGCTAGCTCGACATCTGGGCGCGAGTGTAGCAGTGCAGGCATTGCGCATGGCCCTGGTCGAACGTCAACCTGCGCCGGGAATGATTCATCATTCCGACCGCGGCATTCAGTATGCCTGCGCCGACTATCTCACGCTGCTGGCCGATCATGGGGTGCAACCGAGCATGAGCCGCGTGGGCAATCCCTACGACAATGCCAAAGCTGAGTCCTTCATCAAGACCCTTAAACAAGAGCAAGTGCACGGCAGAGACTGGCGCGATCTGGACGCGTTGCGCACCGAACTGACGACGTTTTTCGAAATCACTTACAACCATCAGCGGCTGCACTCTGCGCTGAACTATCAGACGCCGGCCGCTTTCGAACAACAGTTGCGGAGCGGGGCCAAGGTCGAGGCTTCTACAGAGATGACTGGGGCGAGGG
>DASVWZ010000173.1:0-1991 GCA_036392935.1 Terriglobales bacterium
AGTTCGGGCGGTTTGCTGCCGAAGACCGGAAGCGACGGGGTGAGGGCAAGCCGGAGACGTTCGACTTCCTAGGTATTACGCATATTTGCGGACAGACCTGGAAGAACAGCAAGTTCTTCGTGCTGCGCAAAACCATCCGAAAGCGCCTGCTTGCCAAGTTGAAAGAGGTGAAGATCGCGCTTCGGATGCGGATGCATCAGCCGCTGGCGGAGGTCGGGAAATGGCTCAGGAGCGTGGTTCAAGGTTACTTCAACTATCACGCGGTACCCGGTAATCTCCCCAGTCTCCGGCGCTTTCGGATCGAGGTGGGCAAACGCTGGCTGCGAGTGATTCGCCGTCGCAGTCAGAGGAGCGGGATGACGTGGGAGCTTCTGGCGCGCTTTGCGGCTCAGTGGCTTCCAGTGCCCACGATTCTCCATCCTTATCCCAATACTGTTCACTTAAGGAATAAAGCCATGTTATCCTTGGAGCACCTTTCGGGCGCATCGCGCCGGGAGGATCGACGTGGCGAGAACACCAGCAAGTCTGAGCGAAGAGGCGCGAGTTAGCGATTACATTAGTCTTGGCGTGATCACAAGCGCGTTTCCAGAGAAGGCAATTCGATCGGTACTGACTCGGAGCGGAAAGGGCAGCGTCCGCGAGCGGGATCTGCCGGCCCATGTGGTGATGTATTACGTCATCGCACAGGCATTGTTTATGTCGGTCTCGCAACGAGAAGTCCTGCGCTGCCTGCTGGAAGGAGTGCGGTGGCTGTTTGGCCCGAGGGTGGCGATAAAGGTGACGGGTAAATCCGGCATCTCGCAAGCCAGGAGCAGGCTGGGATGGGAGCCGGTCAAACAACTACACGACGCAGTGGTCGAACCGATTGCGGTCAAGCAGACGCGCGGTGCATGGTACAAGAATTGGAAGTTGGTAAGCCTAGATGGCAGCACACTGGATGTGGCTGACACCAAAGAGAACCAACAAGCCTTTGGTCGGCCTGGCGCCAGCCGAGGCAGCAGTGCCTATCCTCAAGTCCGCTTTGTGTCCTTAGTCGAGAACGGCACCCACATTCTGTTCGGCACGGAACTGGCGGGATACTTCATCGGCGAGATTAGCTTGACCAAATTGGTATTAAAGCGCTTGCAACCCGCCATGCTGTGTTTGGCCGACCGCAATTTTCTGGGCTACGAACTTTGGCAGCAAGCCCAGGCAACCGGCGCGGACCTGCTTTGGCGCGGGAAGAAACATCTGCGTCTGGAGCGCGAGACCGAACTTCCTGATGGTTCCTATCTGAGCCGGATCTATGGGTCGGAGCGAGCTTGGCGCAAGAAGACCAACGGCCTTCGAGTGCGCGTGATCGAGTACACGCTGGAGGGTATAGCTGATACGGAGCCGTTTTATCGCCTGGTCACCACGATTGTGGACCACAATGCGGCGCCGGCCGCAGAACTGGCGGCGCTTTACCATGAACGCTGGGAAATCGAGACTGCCTTGGATGAACTGAAAACCCATCTGCGCGGCGCGCAGCTCGTACTGCGCAGCAAAACTCCGCAGCTGGTCAAGCAGGAGTTCTATGGCTTCATGATGGCTCACTTTGCAGTCCGCGGCCTAATGCACGAGGCGGCCCTCAAAGCGGATGAAGATCCCGATCAGCTCTCGTTTCTCCATGCCGTACGGGTGATACGGCGCAAACTGCCCGCCTTCGGCGCTATTCCCCCCTCAGCAGAAAACCGCTTTTCATGAAGCGGTGCTGGATGAAATTCTCGAAGAACGCGTGGTCTCCAGTCGCCACCGGTGGAATCCGCGCGGCATCAAACGAAAAATGAGCAACTACCCCTTGCGCTCTGCCAAAGGTAAGAAACATCTGAACCCCATTGCCGCTCACATTCGGATACTTAAGTGAACAGTATTGCGGTTAGCCCAGTTTTCTTCGGCGACTCGACAGATTCAGAGTAACCTACATGTATTTTTTTGACAGGTTATGCCACTTTTACCGCGATCGTCTGGGT
>DASVWZ010000174.1:0-39542 GCA_036392935.1 Terriglobales bacterium
TTAAGGGCCGCTCTTCCACGGTGCAGCCAACGAATCAGGGGACCAGGTTCTTATTTTGCAGGAACGCGCGGACGACCTGGCTCGGGTCGCGGTGCTGGCCGTCGACGGCGTAGTTTAGTTGTTGCATTTCCTGGTCTGAAATCGTTCCGGCTAAGGCGGCGATGGCCTGCACGGCTTCCGGGTGGTCAAGTGTGAGTTGGCGGCGCAGCACAGGGACGGCTTCATACGCGGGGAAATAATGACGATCGTCTTCGAGGACGAAAAGATCGAAGGCGGGGATGAAACCATCTGTCGTGTTGCCGGCGGCGAGATCAATCTGACGGTCACGGAGCGCACGGGTCAACAAACCCAAATCCATGATGCGGGGCGGAGCTGCGAAGCGCAGGCCATAGGTTGAAGCTAGACCCTGATATCCGTCGGGGCGCTCCATGAATTCGTAGCCGAATCCGGCGCGCCATTGCGGTGTGAAACTGCTGGCCTGGGACAAGGTGCGCAGGTTGAAATGGCGGGCATCTTCGCCGCGGATTTCGATGGCGAAGGAATCGTTGAAGCCGAAAGTTGGGCCGAGGGTCAGATTGAATCGGCGTTCGTATTCGCTTTTGACCTGGCGGTAAACCTCGTGTTTGTCGCTGCCGGCTTGTTGTTTGAGGATGGCGGTGAGGGCAGTGCCGGTGTATTCGGGGTAGAGGTCAATGCGTCCGGCGAGAATGGCTTGCTGGCAAATGTAGGTGCCGGCGAGGTAAAAGCGGCGCTCCACTTTGAGCGGAGTGTGCGCTTCGATTTGCTGAGCCATGAGTTCGCCGAGGATGAGCGATTCGGTGAAATTCTTGGAGCCGATGACGATGTGATCGGAATGTGAGGAGTGGCAAGAGGCGAGGATGAGAGTCGCGGCGAAGAGAACGAGACAGCGAGCGAAGGCGTGGCTTCTCATCTGTTATCGGGGTTGCAGGCGTTTCTCGATCCATCCCATGCTGAGATCGGCGGCCAGAGCGAGGACAGCGGCGGGGATGGCGCCAGCGAGAATGACTTTGTCGTCAACCATGGCGAGGCCGCGGAAGATGAATTCTCCCAAGCCGCCTGCGCCGATGGCGGCCGCGATTGTGGCCAATCCGACGGAGATGACAACGGCCACGCGCACGCCCGAGAGGATAACGCTGAACGCGAGCGGCAGCTCCACTTGAAATAAAAGCTGGGATTCAGTGAGGCCCATGCCGCGGCCGGCTTCGACCACGGCGGGATCGACTCCCCGAATTCCGGTGTAAGTGTTGCGGATGATCGGCAACAACGCGTAGAGCGTGAGCGCAATGACGGCGAGACGGCCGGCGCGATCGCCGATCCAGGGAACGGGCAGCAGAAAGCCGAAGAGCGCGAGACTAGGGATGGTCTGGATGATGTTGGCGCTGCCGAGAACGATTTTGTTGAAGAGCGGACGGTGGGCGATGGAGATGCCCAGCGGCACGCCGATCAGAACCGCAAACAGCGTGGAGAGGCCGACGAGCCAGAGATGCTCGAGCGTGAGTTCGAGCACTTGGCTCTGGTTTTGCAGCATGAAGTGAAGAAAGTCCATGAACGCCTCAGTTGCATTCAGATTCGAATCCGTTACCAAATGCCTTTAGATAAGCAGCCGCGTGCGGATCTTTGGATTGCAAAAATTGTTTTGGAGTATAGACGGCGATCAAACGCCCGGACTCCATCAGAGCGATGCGGGAGCCGATGCGCAGAGCTTCGCGCAGATCGTGAGTGACGAAGACGACGGTTTTGTGAAGGCTGCGCTGCAAGGAAACAAATTCCTGTTGCAGATCGTTGCGGGTGATGGCGTCGAGCGCGCCGAAAGGCTCGTCCATCAGGAGGATCGCGGGATCGGCCGCGAGTGCGCGGGCCACGCCGACACGTTGACGCTCTCCACCGGAGAGCTGGTTGGGATAGCGCGAAAGCATTTCGGGAGCGAGGCCGACCAGTTGCATCAGTTCATGGACGCGGTTGTGGATGCGGGCGTCGTCCCAGCCTTCGATTTTTGGGACAAGCCCGATGTTTCGCTCGACGGTGAAATGAGGAAAGAGACCAGCTTCCTGAATGACGTAGCCGATGCCGCGGCGAAGTTGAATGACGTCAGATTGGGTGTTAGGCACGCCGTTGACCAGCAACTCTCCCGAGCTGGGGGACAAAAGACGATTGATCAGCTTGAGCGTGGTGGTTTTGCCGGAGCCGCTGCGTCCGAGGAGAACCAGGGTTTCGCCGAATTCGATCCGGAGATTGAGATCGGAGAGAACCTGCGTGCCGTTGAGCCGATAGGAGACATCGCGAAATTCGATGACGGGCGCGGGGGATGGGGGCATTAGCAGCTAGCATACACGGCGGGTGAGCGGGTCGATCAATCGGTCGGCTTTTCTGACGGGATTTTCCACCACGCCACGGCCGCGCTCAGCAGCGAGAGGCCGGCGCACAGCAACATAATCAGGCGAAAACCGAAGACGAATGATTGCTCAATCCCGGCGCGAATCTGCGCGGTGGTCTGGGGATCAAGATCGGACGGCGGCACGAGGCTGCCGAGCTTGTCGGTATTGGTTTCGAGTTGGGTAACTGTTGCCGGGTTCAGGTTCATGCCTGAGAGCGAATGCTGCAACGAGTGCGTGAAAGCTGACGCCATCACCACGCCGAAGACAGCGACGGCCAACACGCTAGCGACGCGGGCCACGGCATTGTTAATTCCAGAGGCGACGCCGGCGCGCTCCTGATCGACGGAATTCATGACCACGGTGGTCAGCGGCGCAACGCTGACGGCCATGCCGAGCCCCAGGACGACAAAGCCCGGGAACAGCGCGGTCCAATAGTGCGCGTTTACACCGGGCACGGCGAAAAGCAGGAAGCCGACGGTCACGATCAGCGGACCGACGATGAGCGGGAGCTTGGCGCCGTAGCGAACGATGAGGCCTCCGGCCCAGCGGGACAGCAGAAACATTAAGAGGATAGCGGGAAGCGATGCAGCGCCGGTTTCGGTGGCGGAATATTTTTGGATCTGGATCAAGTTGAGTGGAAATAAAAAGAAAAAGATACCGGTAGCCGCGTAGAGAAAAAGGGTCAACAGATTTGCCCCCGTGAAGCTCGGCGATTGAAACAGCTCGAGCGGAACCATGGGTGCGCTCACGGTTTTTTCGACGAACAAGAACAGCAGCAGCGACGCGAAGCCGAGGATCAGGCAGCCGAAAACGCGTGGATCGTCCCAGCCGAGGGTGGTGGATTCGAGGAATCCGTAGACGAGTGCCGCGAGGCCGACGGTTGCGATGACGGTGCCGAGCCAGTCGATTTTTTTTGGATTAGGATTGCGGGATTCGGGCACGTGCAAGAGCGTGATTACCAGGACGATCGCGGCGAGCGGAAGATTGATAAAGAAGACCCAATGCCAGGAAGCGTGCTCGATGAGCCATCCGCCGAGCACGGGCCCGAGCGCGGTGGTGATGGTGGTGAATCCGGCCCAGGTGCCGATGGCCTGGCCGCGCGAGTTGGCGTCGAAATACGAGCTGATGATGGCGAGGCTGCCGGGCACAAGAAACGCGGCGGCAACGCCCTGGAGTGAGCGCCAGATCAGCAGGCTTTCTACGGTCGTAGCGAAGCCGCAGCCGGCTGAGGCAATGGCGAACCCGGCAGTGCCCAGAAAAAACATGGCGCGGCGTCCGAGTGAATCGCCGAGCGCGCCGCCTGCGAGGATCAGCGCGGAAAGGAATAATCCGTAGGATTCGATCACCCACTGGACGTCGACGACAGTGGCGTTCAGGCCGGATTGCAGCGCGGGCAACGCGACGTTGACGGCCGTGCTGTCGATGAACGCCATGCTGGAGCCGAGAATGGTGGCCGCGAGCACCCAGGGGCGGGATTTAGCGGAGCGTCCGGCAGGGGCCGGGCCGGACTGGATTACGGCTTCATCGCATGGCTGCTTCATTCATCTTGGATCTTATAACTTCGAGCGGGTGGGTGGTTTGGCCGGCGTCTGGGGCGGGTCGAGGATGACTTTCCCTGGGTAGAAGTGCAAGGTTCAGCTTCGCTATGGCAGGTTTTGGCGCATGATCGTACCGTGGGGCGGAATGTGCCGTCGAATTCAGGGGCTTAGTTGACGGAAGTGTGGTAACATCGCACCGCACTTCGCCTGGTGGGGGACTTGTGGTTCGAGGCTGGAGAGCTTATGCCCCTGTTTGATCCTGTCTTGCGGCTTGTGGGGTACTATCAACGGAACGGTCTTTTCGCAACCTGCCGCCGGGCGGGTGAACTTTCCTGGAGAGCGGTTTTTCTGAATACCAGAATTCTGGTCTGCTCCGACTTGCGGGGAATGGAGGCGGCACAGTCGAAGTGGGCGTTGCCTGACTCGATGGCGATTGAGAGGGTGAGTGAATTCGGGCAAATCCGTGGCCAGGATTGGCAGAAGATTGCCAGCACGCGGACGGTGGCGGTTTGCCGGCGCGCGTTTTTTGCTCGCCTGAAGCGGGGAGCGACGATGTGGCTGTTGCGGAAGGACCGCGACCTGGTGGCTTACGGATGGACCATACCGTGCATGAGTCTGGAGCGTCGTTATTATCCGGCGGGAGACAACGATGTGCATTTTTTCGAATTTCTGGTTTTTCCTGAGCACCGCGGGTTGCAGATTCTTTCGCTGATGATCAACCACATTGTGCACACGCTGGCGGCGGAGGGTAAAACGCGGGCGTTCCATGAGATTGCACAGTGGAACGAGGCGAGCATGAACTCGCGTCCGCGGACCACGTTTCAGCCGATCGGGATCAGCAAGAAGCGACTGTTTCGCAGGCGGGAACTGGTGCGGTGGATTGGGGCCGAGGAGTCTTCGGCGCCGCCGGTCGGATTTCCGGCGGGAGCCGTGACTAAAGAAGGATGAGGCGATGAAGCGGTCAAACAGTTTCGCGCAATCGATGACGGGTTCGCGAACTCGCAGTGCGGAGCTTCTGGAGCGCGCGAGGCAGTCGGTGGCTGGTGGCGACAGCAGCAACATGCGGGTGCTGCCTTATCATCCTCCGCTGGTCGCGGATCGCGGACTGGGATGCCGGGTTTGGGATGTCGATGGAAATGAATACGTCGATTTGAACATGGCGTACGGGCCATTGCTGTTTGGGCACCGGCCGCAGTTTTTGATTGAAGCCGTCTCGCGGCAGCTGGAAGAAAAAGGTTCGCAGTTGGGGTTTCCGCAAGAGCTGAACTTTTTGGTGGCGGAAAAAATTAAGAAGCTGTTCCCTTCGATTGAGCTGCTGAGGTTCGCAAATTCGGGGACGGAAGCGATTGCATCGGCGGTGCGTCTGGCACGCGCGTTTACGGGGCGACCGAGCATTGTGATGTTTGAAGGTCATTATCACGGATGGAGCGACTCGGTTTTTCACAAATATCATGCGCCGCTGCAAGATTTGGGCGACGGGCCGCTGCGGCCGCCGCAGCCGGGCACTGGAGGGATGAACGGGGCGCCAGCGGGCGCATATTTGGCCAAGTGGAATGACGCGCACGATCTGGCCGACGTGTTGGGTCTATTGCAGGGGTCCGTGGCGGCCGTGCTGATGGAGCCGGTGATGGGCAATGCGGGAGTGATTGCTCCCAAGCCCGGATATCTGGATGCGGTGCGAGCGATAACGCGGCAGCATGGAGCACTGTTGATTTTCGATGAGGTGATAACCGGTTTCCGAGTTGCGGCGGGCGGCGCGCAGGAGTTGCACGGGGTTGCGCCGGACATCACGGTGCTGTCGAAGGCGTTGGGTTGCGGATTTCCGATCGCTGCGTTTGGCGCGTCAGCGGAGACGATGGAGTTGATCGCCAGCGGCAAGCTGTTTCATGGCGGCGTGTATTCCGGCAATGCGCTCGTGTTGTCGGCGGCGAATGCGGTGCTGACGAAGATACTGAGCGGATCGGAAGAAATTTATGCCGAGCTGAACGAACGATCGCATCAACTGGTTGACGGAGTCGATGAGATTCTTACGCGACGAGAAATCCCGCATGTGATCCAGAACGTCGGCCCGATGATTTCGGTGGTGCTGATGAGGGATGCGGCAGCTGCGGATCTTTCCGACTATCGGCGCGTGCGCAAGCATGCCGACATGGAACGTTACATCGCATTTCAGCATGCCTTGATGGATCGAGGCGTTTACGTGCATCCCAACGGGTTTGAGCCGATGTATTTGTCGACAACGCATACGGAAGAAGTGATCGATGAAGTGCTGGAGCGCATGGATGAGGCCGCCGAAACCATCGTACGTGGATGAACTGCAGAGCCGGTTGATCCGAATCTGGGAGGCCATGCTTGGCCTGCAAGGGATTGGCGTGCGCGACAGCTTCTGGGACTTAGGTGGAACGTCTTTCACCGCAGTGCGCATGCTGCGCCGCATTGAAGAGGATCTGGGAAAAAGCCTTCCGCTGGCCACGATGCTGCAAGTTTCGACCATCGAAGAGCTGGCAAACGTGCTGCGCGGGTCGGGATGGCAGCCGGCGTGGTCTTCGCTGGCGGCGGTGCAGCCCAGCGGGTCGCGACCTCCGTTTTTTCTGGTTCACGGAATCAGCGGCATGATTATTGGGTTTCGGCATTTCGCGCCGCATTTTCGGCCGGACCAGCCCCTGTACGGATTGCAAGCTTTGGGAATCGATGGGAGTCGGCCGGCGCTGAGCCGGATCGAAGACATGGCGGCACATTACATCGCAGAGATTCGAAGGTTACAACCGCAAGGGCCTTACTATCTCGCCGGAATTTGCTTCGGCGGCTGGGTCGCATATGAAATGGCACAGCAACTGAGCACCGCGGGAGAAGACGTCGCGTTTCTCGGATTGCTGGGAACGCACAGAGTGCATTGCACAAATCGGGCGCTGGCTCGAAAGCTACTTCGTAACCCTGTGAAGAGCATTCCTCAAATTCTCCGCAAGAGCGTGGTGTGGACGAAGGAAGCGCGAGAGAACATCGGCGAATTCTTTCTGCCTCGACACTTGAAAAGAGTTCGCGCCGGTCTGAATGCTGCAGCGTGTGCATATAGGCCGCGGCCATATTCGAGCAAGATCACTTTATTTGCCGCAGGGAGGCAGTCGCTTCGGGACTGCAACGATCCTGCGAGCGTATGGAGTGACCTGGCAGTCGGCGGCCTGGACGTCAACACGATCGATGGCGACCACAATACTATGTTCGTTGAGCCGGAGTTGAGCGTGCTGGCCCACCAACTCAAGCGGCGCCTGGAAACCGCACAGCAGGAATCTGTTCGCCAGCCAGCCGCCCTTTCTGCGTGAAGAAAATGGCGGTCTCAACCACACCCACGACATCGCCAGAAGGTGCACCGAACATCACCGCCTCTGAATTCTCGGCTACGCCTTTGCTCGATGCCTTCGAAAACTTCAAAGGGACCTTTCATGACCTCGATGCCCACATCAAAGTCTCGGCTGGTGAGCTGAAAAATCTAAAGAACGAGGCGCAGCGAAAGATGACCGCGGGCGGAATCACACCGGGCGACATTGTCGTCGCTGCCCTACCGAACGGATCGCTCTTTGCTGCGGTATGGGCTGCGAGCCTGGCGTCTGGGGCTTCTCCAATTCTGGTTCATAGCGAAACGCCAGCGGCTGAGTTGGAAAGAATGGCGGATCGATGGGGCGCCCACTTCATGGTGTCAGGCGGTGCCGATACAGGCGAGATTCTGCTCGATGAACCCTACGGCACTCTACGCTGGCGACGCCGGGAAAACAACGACGCCGATTCCCCGCCGAGCAGGTTCGTCTCCGTCCCGCTTCACCCGACCTCGGGCACAACATCCGAGCCGAAAATTGCAGTTCGCCCGGGCCCATGCGCGGTTGCGGAGCCGCGGCACTATATTCAGGCCCTCGGTGTCGATAAGTCCGACATAATTCTTTGCGCAATACCCATGAGTCACGCCTATGCCTATGGAATGTGCTTGATGGTTTCCCTTCTGACTTCCGCCGACCTTCTTTATATGCGGAAGTTTCACCCCGGGCTGTTGCGGACTGCAATCAACGAAATGGGCGTATCGGTCTTTCCCGCAATTCCCGTGATGCTTGATTCCCTTCTACCTCAAAGCGGCAAGCCGATGGCTGACCATCCGCGGATTGTGCTCTCGGCTGGCGCCACGCTGGGAAAAAGAACTTTCCTGGAGTTTCGAAAGGCTTATGGCATCGACGTCCGCCCACTCTACGGCACTACGGAGACCGGAGGCATATCGATTGGCGACGGCGATGATGCCGCAAATGGTGCAGTGGGATGCGCTATGCAAGGCGTAGAAGTGGAACTCCAGCGATCTGATCGAACGAAGCTTGACGACAAAACCGGGATTCTGCGCGTACGGTCCTCTTCCATGATGGCCGGCTATCTCGAAGGAAACACAATGGGTCTCGATGCTGTCGATGACGGATGCTTTGAGACCGGTGATCTGGCGCAAATCGATGTGTACGGCAAAATTCACCTCCTAGGGCGAATCTCTGAGGTCATCAATGCGTTCGGCTTCAAGGTAATTCCACGCGAAGTGGAAGAAGTGATCGCCATGCTGCCGGAAGTCGTCGAAGTCAAAGTCTATCCGCGCCGCCGTGGTGACGCAGACACTGTCGAAGCTGCGGTTGTCTGTCAGAACCGGTTCAGTGAGCGGCAAATCCTGGCTCACTGCGAAAAGCACCTGGTCGACTACAAATGTCCCACGGCGATTCATCTGGTGGATTCACTGCCACGCACGGAGTCCGGAAAGGTAGCGATTGACCGGTTGCCAAAATAGATTTGTCTCCGGCATCACGGTTCCAAAATGCACCATTTCCGTTGCCAAATACGGCGATTGATAAAGATCGGTAAGTGTGATAATGTCCCTGCCGTATGTGGTCCTGATCTTCGGCTTCCGCCCCGCCCGAAGGGACCACTGGTAACGGCCTGGTCTTTTCGAGAGCATACCAGCCAGAGCGGGCCAGAAAAACCCGTCGAGCCTGGAACGAAGGAGGGTCGATGTCGATTCCACGATCGATTGTCAGCATTGCAGTTCTGTTGTTAACCCCGTCATTGCTGCTGTTCGGCCCCAAGACTACAGCCAATGAAAACTCGCCCGGATTTGCCAACCTCGAACCCGCGCCAACCAACCCGGTGCGGCTTTCGGCTGACGGGACGCGATTATTTGCAGTGAACACGCCGAACAATTCTTTGTCGGTGTTCGATGTCACACAACCCACGAAGCCAGTGCTGATGGTTGAGATTCCCGTCGGTGTGGGGCCAGTATCGGTCAACCCGGTGAATGACGATCAAGCCTGGGTGGTGAATCAGGTTTCGAACAGCGTGAGCATCGCGTCGGTCACGGCCGGCATCGTTACCAACACCATTTATACCGGTGCCGGCACCGAGCCAATGGATGTAGTTTTCGCCGGCGGCAATCAAGCCTACGTCAGCTATTCGCGCACAAATGCGATCGGCGTGTTTGACACTGCCAGCCTAAATTCGATCGCGACCATTCCGGTTTTCGGCGGGAACCCGCGAGCTTTGGCAGTGAGCGCCGATGGCAGCCTGGTTTACGCGGCCTTCGCAATCTCCGGCAACGCCACCACGATCATTCCCGATAATCTTGCGCCGCCACCGCCTCCGCCGCTTAACAAGAACTTGCCGCCTCCGCCGCAGGTTGGACTCATCGTTGCCGCGACCGATCCTAAGTGGCAGTCGTACATCACGTTCACCATGCCCGACAACGACGTTGTGGCGATCAGCACCGGATCCACTCCTGCCGTGGCCGGATATTACTCCGGCGTGGGGACCATCAACCTTGGGATGGCGGTGAACCCGGTGACGGGCGACCTTTTCGTGGCCAACACGAACGCGCGCAATCTGACCTTCTTTACGCCGGTGCTGCGCGGGCACTGGGTGGATAACCAGATCACCCAGATTCAAATTTCGACGGGCGCGATCACGCCTTATAACTTAAATCCCAATATCGATTACAAGATTCTGCCCAATCCGGCGGCGTTGAAGAATGCGCTGGCGCAGCCCGCCGGCGTGGTTTTCGATCCCAGTGGAAATTTCATGTATGTGGCCGCGTTCGGCACGGACCGCGTGGCGGAAGTGGACACATCCGGCAAGGTGCTCGGATTCGTCGAAGTTTCCGGTGCGAACGGGTCAGGCGGCAACGCCGATCCCAAGCACAAACGAGGCCCGCGCGGCCTCGCACTGAATGCGAGCGCCGAAATCCTCTATTCGCTGAATGAAATCTCGAACACGATCACGGTGATCGACGCCGCGAAGCTGGCCAAGGTCACGGAGATCGCGACCGGAACCGATCCAACTCCGACCGAGATCAAGCAGGGACGGGGATTTCTGTACGACGCCAAGCTTTCCGGCAATGGTACCGGCGCATGCTCATCGTGCCATGTGGATGCCGACATGGATCACCTGGCCTGGAACATGGGCGATCGCGACGGAGTGATGTCGCACATCATCGAGCAGGGCAAGCAGATCAACTTTCATCCCATGAAGGGCCCGATGGTGACGAAAACGCTTCGTGGCGTGGACCACACTCTGCCACTCACCTGGCGTGGCGACACGGCCGATCTCGCCGCCTTCAACGCCGTGTTCGATAAGCTGATGGGCAGCGCGGAGCTTTCTGCGGCCGACATGGCCACGTTCACGAACTTCCTCAATAGCATTTTGTATCTGCCCAATCCGTATGAGAATCTCGACCGCACGCTGCCGACGTCGCTGGCAGGGGGAAATCCACAAGCCGGACTCAGCGATTATTCGACGGTCCAGGGTTCGGGGACACCAGGAAAGACCTGCAATTTCTGTCATACCGCGAATCCTGGAATCGGTTCAGATGGCAGAGTGATCATCCTTCCGCAACAGCCGATGAAGGACGCGCAACTCAGGAACATCTATCAGAAGCTGCTGTATACGCGGCACAACGCGGAAAGCATCGACGGATTCGGCATGGAGCACGACGGCAATATTTCCATTCCATCCGACCTGCTTGATCAGCCGACCTTCCATTACACCCAGCAGCAGAAGACAGACATAACCTCTTACCTTTTGTGCTTCGATACAGGAACCGCGCCGGCCGTGGGATTTACCGTCACCCTGAACAAAAATAATGTGAACTACAAAAATAATCAGACCGGTTGGGCCACGCTGGAGTCGCAGGCGGCTGTTCCGAATATCGATCTGGAAGCGAGAGGTACCATCGGCGGCCAAGTCATCGGATTGCTGTATCAGCCTTCGACCAGCAATTACCTGAGCGACACCGGCACATCGTACACTCACGCGCAGTTGCAGGGCTTCATTCAACAAGGAGACACGCTGAGCTTCATGGGGGTTTATCCGGGCACCGGAACAACGCATTGACCCGGGTGCTGTGTGAGTGAGCGCTCAGTGCTGGCTAGTTTAGTACGGAGGGATTTTTTGCGGGCACGCCGGTCCAGGTCGCGAGTTGACGCTCCACCTTACCCGGTCCTGCCATGTCGAATCCATTCGGGCTGATACGACTGGGATTGGGCACTGTGTTCCAAACGCGAAGGCTCTCGCGGTATTTGGAGATCGCCTGAGCCCTGTAACCGCTCACGCTTGCCGGGTCTCCGTTTGCCATAGCCAAATGCAGCCATGCGTCCGCCAGGCCCGAATAGGCTTCGGCCAGGGTATATTGCGCCTGTTGCTTTGGTGGAACCTGGGCAGCGTCGGGCGACGAAGCGTCGATGACTCGTTGAAATATTTCCTTTGCGTGGTCGTACTTGCCGAGACGCAACAAGGTGGCGGCGATCTTCTCATCCGTGGCTAACCCGCTCAGCCGCTCGTCCTCATCGCGGGGATCCGACTGCGCCACGCCTTCGTAATAGTCTTTGGCAGCCACGAAGCTGGCCAAAGCTTCCTGCCGCCGCCCCAGCCGGCTTAGAGCCTCGCCCTCTGCAACCCGGAATACCGCCATCCAGGTGCGATATTCGATCCGGTTCGGATCGAGCCGCATGATCCCCTGTTCCATTGAGATTGCCTGCTGAATCAAAGGCAGTCCTTGAACCGGTTTTCCCTGCCTCATCAGCGAGGCGCCGACCTCAAAGGTGGCGCCCACCAGATCAAACCTGGCTTGTGCATTCCCCGGATCTGCCGACGACAGGCGCTGGAAAATCGCCAGCTCTTCCTGATGACAGGCAAGCGCGTCGGCCAGGCGGTTATCTCGCTCCAGCGCATTTCCCAACTCTTCGAGGGACTCGCCCAAACCCCGTTGGTAGGTGAAGCTGTTGCCCTGGCTGCTCACGGACCTGTAAGTGGCGAGCACCGAACGGAGTTCGGAGATCGCCTCCGAGCGGTGGCCATTCTGA
Source organism: Terriglobales bacterium (assembly GCA_036392935.1). Classification (GTDB taxonomy): domain Bacteria; phylum Acidobacteriota; class Terriglobia; order Terriglobales; family Acidobacteriaceae; genus DASVWZ01. The sequence goes on from DASVWZ010000174.1 coordinate 12,298, forward strand.
GATTGCGTTCGGGCGATTAGAATCCGTATCCACATGACTAGGCGCGTGAACCTGGCGTTCTCGGGTTCCGCTGCCGCTTCTTCAGTAGCAACCATAAGGCTCTTACGGGAGTAGTCCAATGCTGCGTCGGAATCCGCAAAACTTCCAAAGGCCATGCCACTCCATTCAATCTCCGCCAGGGCTTTGTAAGCGCGTGCCAATTGCTCGGCGGCGTCAGCATGGCCGCCGCCCGTGCCTTGCATGGCAGCGTTCGCAATGGCAGCCGCCTTTTCCGCGTGGTCAAATGCCTGACCCAGGTCCCCGGAGAAATGGGACATTTCCGCCACCACGCGATGCATTTCGGCAAGCTGAATCTGGTCCGCGCCTGTCGCACCACCGCTGGCGGCAATGGCCTGGCGAAGCTCGAGAGATTTCATGTAGCTTTGCATGGCGCCGGCCGAATCGCCTAACGACGCCAGCCTGGGCCCACCCAATAAATTGCCGAGGCGCTGATAAGTGGCGGCCAGTTCACGTTGCAACTGCAGATCGCCGGAGCCCTCCTGCGTCAGGCTGTCGAGGTACCGTCGCGCCTGGTCGACGATCACTCTGCGAGTGGCGGTCGATCCCGGCAGGTCCTGTATGGAATCATGCACGTCAAAGATCAAGGAATTAGCCAGCTGCTGAACATCATGGAGGCGCCTTTCGGCGCGTAGCGCATTGGCCTTGGCGATGCGTGCCTCACGGAGAGTTACGATCATGCCCGCGATAAGAACTACAAAAACTACAGCTGCACTTGCGACTGCGATCTTGTGACGAAAGACATATTTCGAAACCCGGTAGGAAAGCGTGCCTTTGCGCGCGCGAACCGGCAGCCCTTCGAGATGGCGGCGAATGTCATCGGAAAGCTGCTCGACCGAACCGTAGCGGTCCCGCGGATCGTTGCGCAACGCCTTGAGTACCATGCTGTCGAGGTCGGCGGATAGCGGCTTGTCTGCCGGAGCGCCGATTGCATTGTGCGCCCCGGATTCGCCGGCAGTCTGGCTGGTAAGCTTCTGCCTGGTTCTTTTTCGCAGGGCCGCGCTCGGCTTTTCAGGCTCCATCTCAAGGACGCCGCGGGCAATTTCGAGCGGCATGTTTCCGCGCGATCCGAATGCGGGACGGCCGGTCAGCAGTTCATAAAGAACCAGGCCGAGCGAGTAAACATCGGTGGCAGTCGTGATCGGCTCTCCCCGCAACTGCTCGGGGCTGGCGTATTGCGGGGTCATGGCGCGAACGCCGGTGACGGTCGCGTCTGCGGACGGCACGTCCCGCCCCAGAATCTTCGCGATGCCGAAGTCCAGTAGTTTCGTTGCCCCGCCGGAGGTCACCAGTATGTTTGTGGGTTTGATGTCGCGATGAACCACCAGGTGTTGGTGCGCGTAATGGACAGCGGAGCAAACCTGCATGAACAAAGCCAGTCGATCCCCGGTCGTAAGATTATGCCGGTCGCAGTATCGGTCAATCGATACCCCTTCGATCAATTCCATGGTGAGGTATGGCGTGCCGTCGCCGGTCGTGCCCCCGTCAAGAATCTTCGCGATGTTGGGGTGATCGAGATTCGCCAGGATCTGGCGTTCATTGCGAAATCGCAGGGCATTGAAACCCACGGCGAGTCCCGGACGCACAATCTTCACCGCCACCTGCTGCTGATATTGCCCGTCGACTCGTATGGCACGGTACACTTCGCCCATTCCACCGGCACCGATCAGTTCGATCAGGCGATATGCTCCAAACACCCGGCCGATCATGGAGTCCTGCGCGGCTTGTGGCGCCGGCTCCCCGTCCCGAATCGCATTTTGCACTGGCGAATTCAGGAATTCGGGATCGGCGGACTCGGCTGCGAGCAGCGACTCGACCTCGTCGCAAAGGTCCAGGTCGCGCTCCCGTAGCCCTTCGAAAAAAGCGTTTCTTGCTTCCGATCGCAGTGACAACGCGACATGCAAATGCTGCTGAATTTCGCTCCATCGCTCGGGCGTCACGACTGGGCGCTCCGGTTCAACTCGCGATACAGCCAGGAACGGGCAGCGGTCCAACTGCGTTTCACCGTCGCCGGCGAAAGATCGAGAACGCGCGAAGTATCTTCGATCGACAATCCCGTAAAAAACCGCAGCTCAACAATGCGCGCTTGTTTCTCGTCCAGGCGGGCGAGCGCGGCAAGAGCGTCATCGAGGGCCACCAGGTCGAGTGGACGGTTACGGGCCAGATCGGCTGACTCGTCGAGGGTTACGGCACAGCCGGCGCCTCTTTTCGCCGCTTGCCGCGCCCGCGCATGGTCCACCAGAATCTGTCGCATCAGGCGCGCGGCAATGCCAAAGAAATGCGCTCGGTTGTCGATCGCCACCGGCGACTGTTCGACCAAACGCAGATATGCTTCATGGACCAGCGCCGTGCTCTGCAGCGTATGGTCGGGCCTTTCAGAAGCCAACTGATGGCGGGCCAGCTTGTGCAGTTCGTCGTAGACGAGAGGCAAAAGCGTTTTCAGAGCCGCATCGTCGCCGGCTCTCCAACTCATCAGTAACTGGGTAACTGCCCGGGGTGAAGAGGACAATGGAACCCCCGCATCTGACAGATAAAAAGTTGGAAGTAAAGATACCCGACCCGTGCCGTAACGTCAATTGGGCATTTTCAATGGCAAAATGGACCTGCGCTACGGCACTGGGTTGAGCAGAGGCTCGAGATCTCGGCCTTCGCCAGAATCTCAGTACAACCGTCCTAAAACCGCGACACGATAAGCAACCCGCCTGTGATCGCGGTCAAGTCTTCTGCAAGCGCCACCACCGTATCTGGCAGGCGCAGCTTGACCACCAGCTCGTGCCGGATGTTATACCCGCCGAACGCCCCGGCAATGGCGCCGGCTGCGCCGATCACTCCCGCCAACACCGCCGGCATTCCCGTAGCGAAGGCAACCGCTATGCAGCTCGCCGCTCCAAGAACAATCCGCGCGATCAGTCCCACCGGCGCAGTGCGCGAGGGAGTATTCGGCAGCTTGTCCAGCACCAGTTCCACAATCGCCAACAACGTGAAGATCACCAGAGTGCCAGGATGATCGATGAAGGCCAATCTGCTTCCGGCAAAATGCAACCATCCAAAATGCGCGGCCCAGCATACAAGGGCTGGAGCTGTCAGCGACCGTAGCCCATCTACGGCACCGAGTAAAAACAATAAGAAAAGCGCCATCGAACCTGCCTCCAGACTCATCTCGTATTGAACGCCATTCTTGCCCGAAGAATCCCGCCCATCATAACTGACACTCTCAAATCGCCCCGGCAAAAATATTTCTCATGTGCCTTGAAACGTATACGCCCAAGCCCGGCCTGTCGAAGGGTTCGCGAGCGCAAGCTGAACTGCGATAAACTCACTCTCTCGGAGCAACCATGAACCAACCCAACCCCAAAGTCGACACCCTGATAAAAAAATCCAAAAAATGGCAGGAAGAATTCGAAACCCTCCGCCAGATCGTTCTCGAGTCTCCGCTCGCCGAAGATGTGAAATGGGGCCAGGCCTGTTACGCGCTCGACGGCAAAAATGTCGTGCTCATCCACGGATTCAAAGACTACTGCGCGCTCTTGTTTTTCAAAGGCGCACTGCTCAAAGATCCCAGGCACATTCTCATCCAGCAGACCGAAAACGTTCAATCTGCGCGGCAGATCCGCTTCACCAATGCTCGCGACATCGTCGCCATGAAATCCACCCTGAAAGCCTACATCCAGGAGGCCATCGACGCGGAAAAATCCGGCGCCAAAATAAAACTCAAAAAAACTTCCGACTACAAAGTCCCCGAAGAATTTCAAAAGAGATTGGACCAGAACGCCGCGCTGAAAAGAGCCTTCGCCGCGCTTACTCCCGGCCGCCAGCACGGATATCTTTATTATTTCTCTTCTGCCAAACAACCCCAGACTCGCGAAGCCCGCGTCGAAAAATACATACCCCAAATTCTCAAGGGCAAAGGACTCGATGACTAGCTAAATTCGGAGCTTCCACTCCAGCCGCGAAAACTTTCCAACCCGCCAACTCTCCGATATTCTCTCAGCCATGGCTCACAGTCCCCGCCGCGCACTGTACCGTGTGGTCTTGCCGCTCGCCCTCGTCCATCTTGCGCTGAGTGTCTGCGCCTTCGCGCAGCAAAACCAACCCGAGGACCCCGAAGATGAAAAGCAGTTCGGGCTGTGGCTGGACCAGGGAATCTCCGCCCCGCTTTCCGGAAATAAATCTCTGGAAATTGAATTTCATCAGCGCTTCGACGAAGGTGCTGAGAACCTCTTCGAATATTTGTTTCAGGGCGGCGTCGCGTTTCGCCCCCGTAAATGGCTCATGCTCCTGCCGAGCTATCGCTACCAGCGTTTTCCCGGCAATCCCGGCATCAGTTACGAAAACCGCCTGCTCTTCAACATCACCTTGAGCACCTCGCGAGGCCCTTGGCGGTACAACCTGCGTACCCTGGCCGAAGAACGATTTCCCGACAATCGCCCGGCCTACGCCCGTTTCCGCTTCCGCCCCGGAGTCGACTACACCTTGCCGCTGCGTACCGCGTGGCGTCCGACCATCGTCGCCAGCAATGAGTTCTTCATCGTTCCCTTCACCAACCCTTTTGCAAACGGCGGCTCCAGCTTCACTCAAAACCGCTTCCAGATCGGCATCAGGTTGCCGATCAACGACTCGCTCTCGGTCCGGCCTTACTACCTCTTGCAATCCGTGAACCTTCCCGCCGGCTGGGATACCAATGAGATCATCGGAATCTCGCTCGCCTTCAGGCTGCCAAACCGATCCAAGTAACGGGATGTGCCTCGGCCCTTCCGCTTTCGGTTTTGAACTGATGGCTAATGACTAACGACTAATCACTTCTTTTACAACGGCGACAACTCGTCTTCCCTCTCATCTTTCCTTGCCGGCGCAAATCGCTTCTCCAGAAACGCCCTCGCCAAATCCTTCCCGCCGAGGCCGAATGCAATCCCCAAACCCAGCATCGCGGCCCCGAACACCGTCCCGAAGAAAACCAGCATCGTCTCTTCTGCAACCCCCAGCACCTCGCACGCCATAGATAAAGCAAAGATGCTGATCACCACCCGAATCGCAACACTCAACAGCCTCGACGATCGCAGATCCGCGTTGACCGCAGCCAGCAGCGCCGCCCGCGAAAAGAAACTCGCCGCCACCGCTCCCAGAAAAAGAATGAGCAGCCCCACAAACAGCCGCGGCAAAAACAAAAAGAACCGGGAAATGTATTCCTGCAGCCCCACAATTCCCAACGCGCTCACGCCCAGCAAAATAAATCCCACCCACGCCAGCCAGAAAACCAAGCTGCTCACCAGTTCCGTAGGGGATGGCAACGCCGCCTGGTTCAGCAACCGGCTGGCGCCCGCGCTTTCTGAGAGCTTGGAAAACTTCGTCACCCGCAGCAGGCTGCGCACCAGCAGCTTCAACAGATACGCAATCAGCCATCCCACAAACGCAATGATCAACATCACGATCAATCGCGGAAGGTAATGGGCAAAGCCTCTTTCCAGTTCCAGCCAGGCCTGACTCAGTTCTGCAATGATGATTTCGCGCATGGATACCTCACTTTCCGTCGCTCCATCTTTCCAGCAAATATGTCTTCAGCCTTTCGAACTCGCCGCATAGCGCTTCCACGTTGGCCTCAATGTCGTTCCCGTTGCCGTTCCGACTCTCCTGAAAAAACGTCAGGCTTCTTCCGCGGTACAGCGGTACCATCGCCTGGATGATGTGGTCGCGATTGATCACCGAATTGTGATATGCCGCCGCAAACTCAAACACCGTCTTCGCCCAGAGCTCCGCCGGATAATTGAAATCCTGCAACTCCAAAGTCGCGATTCTGTCCAGATCGGATAGCGTCGATGGCGCCAGAATCGAACTGAACACCGGCTGCAATTCGCTGACGCCCGTCGCGAACATGTCCCGCAGGCGCTTGCGGCTGATCCGCACTGGCTCCGCCGCTGCTTCCGATGGAGCCCCTATGGTAGGCACAGGTTGCGAGCCACTTACCGCGCTCCAAATGGCAAAATTCTCATCCAGTGAGGAAAACAGCGCCCCCACCGTCCTCCGCATCGCCGCAACCACATCACCCGCATTCCGCGTGGTCGGCGCCTTCATCCCCAAAAACGCCTGCGACACCCGGTATTGCCCGGTCAGCGCAGTGGTAGTCAAAAACATTTCTGCGCCCGTCCTTCCCCACTCGTCGTTCCAGAATTCTTTGTTCAGAAAATCTGTCGCCAGCCGCCCTGAAATCGCGAACTCCGACGCGTACGGCTCGTACACTCGGTATCCATAAATCGCTCGCGTCATCGGATACAGCAGGTTGCGCATCAGCGCCCCTTCAAACTTTGGCCTCTGGTAAATCGGCGACACCAGATCGAACGACTCCGCGTACACCGGACGCGCCAGCCGCTGCATCCATTCCGGCTCCATCGTCGTCGCATCTGGAGAAATCACCACGCACGCCCGCGCCCGCAACAAATCCGCCGCCGCTAGAATCGTTCGCAACGCCGTCCCCGGCTCCGGCGCGCGCGCGTATTGCGTGCTGACGCAATGCAGCGTCCGCAACGCATACACCTTCGATTCATTCCGCAAGTCGTCGATGGCCGCGCCGGCCACCAGATCGGGCGTGCCATCCTGCGATCCGCCATCCGCATTGATGATGGCCACGCGTTCCCGCGGAAAGAATTTGAGCGCCCCCGTCTGTATCGCTCTGACGATCGGCGCGATCGTTTTGCAGTTATTGTGGGTCGGCAGCCCCACAAGGATGTCCACCTCGCCGACGTTGATGAGCTGGCGAAGAAAGTCATCGTTCAAAAGCTTCTCTTCCAACGACTCATCCTCCGCTTCTTACTTCTGCATTCTGCCTTCTCACTTCAGCCTTCTTCAGATCCGTCTCAACCGGAACCAGTAAAACTGGTACGGGCCCATGGTCAAAAGGTAAGGCAGATCTCCGATGCGCGGAAACACATTCCGCCCCGACATTTCAATCAGAATATTTCCCTTGTACCGCCGCAGATCCAGCTCCACCGCTTGCGCTGCGCTCGACAAATTGTTCACCACCAGAATCGTCTCTTTCCCCAGCTGCCGGATATAAGCCAGCACTCGATGATTCGCCGGAAACAAGAACTCAATCGAACCCGACCCAAACACCGGATACGATCGCCGCATGTGCAGAAGGTTCTTCATCCATGAGAGCAACGAATGCCCGGTGCGCCGCTGTGACAGCACATTCACCGCCTGAAACCCATAAACCGGATTCAGAATCGCCGGCGAATACAACCGCTCCGGATCGGCCGTCGAGAACCCGCCGTTCCATCCACCGCTCCACTGCATCGGCGTGCGCACCCCATTGCGGTCGCCCAAATAAACGTTGTCCCCCATGCCAATCTCATCCCCGTAGTAGATGATCGGAGTTCCCGGCAGCGACATCAGCATGCCATTCATCAATTCAATTCGCCGCCGGTCATTGTCGAGCAGCGGAGCCAGCCGCCGTCGTATGCCCAGGTTCAGGCGCATGGTCTTGTCCGTGGCATAAATGTCGTACATGTAATCGCGCTCCACGTCGGTGACCATCTCGAGCGTCAGTTCGTCATGGTTGCGCAAAAACAAACACCACTGGCACCCCGCCGGAATCTCCGGCGTCTGCTGCAAAATTTCCGTGATCGGTTTCCGATCTTCCAATCGCAAGCCCATAAACATCCGCGGCATCAGCGGGAAGTGAAACGCCATGTGGAACTCATCGCCATTGCCAAAGTACGGACGCAAATCCGCCGGCCACTGGTTCGCCTCCGCCAGCAACATCGCGCCGGGAAACTGCTCATCCACTTTGCGCCGCAGCTCCCGGATCACCTCGTGCGTCTCCGGCAGATTCTCGCAATTCGTTCCTTCCCGCTCAATCAAATACGGCACCGCGTCCAGCCGGAATCCGTCTACGCCCAGCTCCAGCCAGAACTTCATGATGTTCCACATCTCCTCGCGCACCGCCGGATTGTCGTAATTCAGGTCGGGCTGATGGCTGAAGAAACGATGCCAATAATAAGATTTCGAAACCGGGTCCCACGCCCAGTTCGAGAGCTCCGTATCAATAAAGATGATTCGTGTCTCTCGATACTTCGCATCCGTGTCGCTCCACACATACCAATCCCGCTTCGGATTGTCTGTCGAGCTGCGCGACTCCACGAACCACGGGTGTTGGTCTGAAGTGTGATTCGCGACCATCTCAATAATCACGCGGATGCCGCGTTCATGCGCGTCCGAAAGAAACGCCTTGAAATCATCCAGCGTCCCGTAGCTGGGATGGACCGACCGGTAATCCGCAATGTCGTAACCATCATCCCGCAGCGGCGACGGAAAAAACGGCATCAGCCAGATCGCACTGACTCCCAGCTCCTGCACATAATCCAGCTTCTGCGCCAGGCCCTGAAAATCTCCGATCCCGTCGCCGTTGCTGTCGAAAAAAGTCCGCACGTGGACCTGATAGATAACCGCTTCTTTGTACCAGCCGGGTTCACGCTTCAATGGCAATTGCGTTCTCGCAAAAGAAAACTGCCGGCCCGTCGCGGGCCGTAAGGTCACTAGGATATCAGCGTGTCAGCGGTCATACGCTCGCACCAGTTCCCGCAACTTCCCGGCAAGCTCCGAATTCAGCGCTCCCGGCAACATCCGCCAGCGCCAGTTTCCACTCGCCGTACCCGGCAGGTTCATCCGCGCCTCGCTGCCCAGGCCCAGAACATCCTGCATCGGGATGATCGCCGTATCGGCCACCGACGCCAGCACCGCGCGAATCAGCACCCAGTTGACTTCCCCGCCGTTGATTTGCCCATCGTCAAATCCCAAATACGTCCTCGCAAATGCGCGTTCTTGGATGACATCTTCCGCCGTGCGGATGCTATCCTTCCCGCCTTTGCTCTTCCACCACCCCACCACCGTGTCGTTGTCGTGCGTCCCCGTATAAACCGCCAGATTCCTCACATAATTATGCGGACGGAAACTCGGCCCCTGCGGATCATTGCCGAACGCAAATTGCAAAATCGCCATCCCCGGAAATCCAAATCGCTCCCGGATGGCTTCCACCTCCGTCGTAATCACTCCCAGATTCTCCGCAATAATGGCCAACTCGCCAAGTTCCTTTTGCACCGTCGAAAAAAAATCCGCACCCGGACCCTTGACCCAACGCCCATTCATCGCCGTGGTCTCGCCGGCCGCAACTTCCCAGTACGCCTCGAAGCCGCGAAAATGATCGATCCTGACGATGTCATACAACTCTAACGCGCCGCGAAATCGCTCCACCCACCACGTGTAACCGCTCGCCCTCAAAAGATCCCAGTTGTAAATCGGGTTGCCCCACAACTGCCCGGTCGCGCTGAAATAATCCGGAGGCACGCCCGCAACCGCAGTCGGGCCGCCATCCGCCGCCAGCAAGAAGAATTCCCTGCCCACCCACACATCGGCGCTGTCGTGCGCCACATAAATTGGAATGTCCCCAATAATGCGAATCCCGCGCTCCCGCGCATAGCTGCGCAACCCTTGCCATTGCCTGAAAAATTCAAACTGCCAGAACTTAATCTCATCGATCTCCGCCGCGAACCGGCTCTTCGCTTCCCGCAACGCCGCCGGCTCACGCCCCGCAAGCACCGCCGGCCACTTCGTCCACGCGACGCCGCCCTGCGCATCCTTGCAGCTCATGAACAATCCAAAGTCGTCCAACCACTGCGCATTCGCCCGGCAAAAAACTTCGAATTCATCTCGCTCGCGTTCCTCCGCGCTGGCAAAAAAGTTCTGCGCCGCCTTGCTCAGAATCGGAATCTTGTATCGATAAACCGCCTCGTAATCGACTGCCTGGCCCGCAGAGCTCGGCGCCGGCTGAAGGTCAGACTCCGTAACCAGTCCGCGTTCCACCAAACGATCCAGGCTGATCAATAAAGGACTGCCCGCCCTCGCCGAAAAGCACTGGAACGGCGAGTCGCCATACCCCGTCGGATTCAACGGCAAAACCTGCCACAGCTTCAAACCCGACTCCGCCAGAAAATCCACGAACCGGTACGCTTCAATCCCCAGATCGCCAATCCCGCCGCCGCTCGGCAACGACGTTGGATGAAGCAAAATCCCCGATCCTCGTCCAAAGTTCATGCGCATGCCTGTCACTCACAAACCAAGTCATCCCCAACCGCCGCGCTTTCTCTCAGCGTTCCTTGGCGCCCTTTGCGAATCCTTTGCGCCCTTTGCGATTTAAGGTTTTTGCTTAAACCAACCCGGCACATTTTGCCCATCACCCTCATCCCGCCCACTCATCAATTTCAAAAAAATGCCGATTATCCTAGGATTCACCATTTGGCATTCCATTTGCCTCTCATCTCTGCGTGACGCGGTCATTTCCCGCCACACATCGCTAATCTATCGCCGCATCGCGCCGATATCTCAACCAAGGAGCAACGCCATGAACCTCGCAGCCATCTCCGGAAACCAGCAAATGCAAACTTATTTTCAGGAAAGAAGCGCCGATTTAAGCCAGCTCGGCCAGGATCTCAAAGCCGGCAACCTCACCGCCGCCCAGCAGGAAGACAATGACATCGTTACTTTGGGCCAGAGCGGCCCCTTCGTCAATGGCGACTCTTTCGCTCTTCAAACTCGCCAGCAGGACTTCGAAGCCATTGGGCAAAATCTGCAGTCGGGAAATTTGTCCGCCGCCGAGCAGGCATATCAAACCCTCCAGAGCACCTTCCAATCTTCTTCGAGCGCGAATGCCCTGCCGCCTCTGGAGCAGCAAGTTCAAACCTACGGACAGCAGCGCCAGTCGGACATAAGCCAACTCGGACAAGACCTCAAATCCGGCAACCTCTCGGCCGCGCAGGCCGACTTCAACAACCTGGTCACCCTCGGACAGCAAGGTCCGCTGGTCAACGGCACCACCTTCGCCTCCGCCGTTCACGAAAACGACTTCCAGAATATCGGTACCGCACTTCAGTCCGGCGACGTCGCCGCCGCTCTGCAGGCCTTCCAGGCGTTGCAAAACTCGTAAGCCGCGCAGCCGCCAACTCACTGCAAACTCTCAACCGGGATCCGCCACCGATCCCGGTTTTCCCTCCCGACCCCGCGCCCAGACTATAATGCGAACATGAAAAAGCACCTCGAATCCATGTACCAGAACCTGGTCCACGGCAAGCTGCCTGAAAACCTCAGTTGGAGCGAAGCCGTCGACATCGTCTCCGATCTCGGCGAAGTCCAGCCCCACGGCAATGACGAGTTCGTCTTCCTCGTCGGCGGCCAGCGCGATTTCTTCAAGAAGCCGCACACCCATGATCTCGGCACCGAAGAAGTCTCCCGCCTCCGCAAGTTTCTGAAGGCAGCCGCCGCCAGCACCCCTGCGGCACCACCGGCTCCTTCTCATCGCATGATCGTCGTCATCGACCACCACACCGCCCACGTCTATCAGGATCTCGGCGGAAGCCGCCCCGCCGACAAGCAGAACGTCCCGGTCTACGACCCCTTCCACTTCCATCATCATCTGATTCACAAAAAAGAAGCCCACTACCAGGGCGAGCGCGTCCCCGAAGAGCACTCATTTTATGAAGATGTCGCCAAAGATCTCACAACCGCCAACGAAATCGTCCTTATCGGCCACGCCACCGGAACCAGCAACGCCGCCGACTTCCTGCGCGACTACCTGAAGAAGCACCACCCTGAGATTTCTCAGCGGGTCATCGCCACCGAAAGCGCCGATCTATCGGCCGTCACCGAGCCCCAGATCGAAGCTTTGGCCAAACAGCACATGAACGCGGCGGCCTAACCCCGCCGCGTTCCGCCGCGGCCGCTCCCGCTGCCAACCAAATCGAATTCACCACGCATACGGATATCCCGCAGCTAGCGCCTTCTCCAGAGCCGCGTCATAGCCATAGATATCGTCGAAAAACCTTATCTGGTTCTCCTCATTCACCGTTGCCGTGCCGTACACAATCAGCACCGGAATCTTCGTCGTCAGGTTCACCTGCAGATTGTTCGTATTCCCGTTCATGGTCGCATTCACGCGCTCCAGGTCCCACCCCGGATTATTCCGCAGCACCCACGCCACCAGATCGGCCGGCTTCTGTACCCGTATGCATCCATGGCTGAAGTCGCGCACGTCCTGCGAGAACAGCTCCGGCACATCCGTCCCATGCAGATACACATTGTCCGTGTTGGGAAAAATTACCTTCACCAATCCCAGAGAATTCGTCGGCCCGGGCTTCTGCCGCACCATAAGGTGCAGCGACCTTATGCCCTCCAAAACTTCCGGGCTCACCTGACTGTCCGTCACCACCTCGCCCGTCCGCGTCACCACTTCGAAATTGTGCTTCGCAATATAATTCGGGTCTTTTTGAATGTGCGGAACGATCTCGCTCCGCTGGATGGTCGGCGTCACCTCCCAATACGGCCGGAACACCACATACTGAATCTCCTTCTTGAACACCGGAGATCTGTGCCCATACGCCTTCCCGATGATCACATTCTTGTAAAACGCAACCGTGCCGTCGGGGTTCATCGCCCGCAGCCGGTACTCCGGCAGATTCACCACCACCGGCGGCTGCGCAAACGAATGCGGCAGCCAGCGCCAGCGCTCCAGCGTCAGCTTGATCTGCTCAATCCTCGCCGCCGGCGGCGTATTCAGTTCGTTGATCGTGCGCGCATCCAGGTTGCCCGTCGGCGACTCCCCATGCCGGTCCTGATAATGCTTCACTCCCGCCACCAGCGCGCCCTGGTAAATCGTCGCGTTCGGATCCAGTTGCGTCGTCGCCGGAATGTCCCCAATCACCTGCAGAAACCACCCCAGCCGCGCCAGCCCCGCATACGCTTCGCCCGGACGCACCGTTTTTGTCACCGCCGGCAGCTTCTTTCCATCGTCCTGTTTCGCGTATCCCTCATACACTGGCAACAGCGCCAGCAGCTTTCTGTAACCCAAAAACGGCGGCTCCAGCTTCTGAATCTCCGTGATCGGATCGCTCGAATTCAACACATTCCCCTGCAAAAAATCCGCCAATGCCAGCTGGTTTCCCGCCACATCGATCTGAAACTTGAATTCCTCCGGATTCACCCTCCCGCAATGAATCGCGCGGATATACCGCATCGCCGAAACCGTTAGTGCCGTATCCAATGACACCATATCCCGGTCCGGCGCACCCTGGCTCAACTTCTGTATCCGGCCCTGCCATCGCGAGCCATCGTAATCCTCCGGATCCAGCCCTTTGCTGTTGGCATTCTTCAACAACTCAATCACCGCCAGCCCCTGCGGACGAACGTTCCTGCCCTCAACCCACGCCAGCGTATAACCATTCGCCTCGTACAACTTGCCCACTTCCGCCTTGTAAGGAGCAAAGTCCGGCCAGCGCATATCCGGATTCTGCGCCGAATCCACGATCCCATGCAGTGCCGTAGCCCCTGCCGCAGACATTGCCTGACTCGCCGCAGCCGGCGCCGGTTCCCCCGCAAACGCCGCTGCGGTTTTTCCCGCTGAAATGCAAAGCCCCGCCCCCGCCACACAAACCAATCCTGCGAACCACCGGACAACATTCACCCTCATCGCGACCTCCATACCCGATCCACAAAAATAAAAACCTGGCCCGCCCACCCACGCACACGCGCAAGTGAACGGGCCAATAGCCAAACGAACTTTACGCCGCCGCCGTCGTCTTTTGCACTCCGCTTATCGCCGCGCGAATCACCTCCAGCACGCGGTCCGGTTGCGAAAGCATCGGCACGTGACTGCTCTCGAGCTCATACGTGGTCGCGTTCATGCGCTTGGCAAAAAACCGCTCCAGGTCCGGATGAACCGTGCGGTCATTTTTCCCCACAATGTACCAGCTGGGCTTGCTTTTCCACGCGGTTCCTCCCGCTTTCGCCGCAAACAAGTCCGGCTTCGGAACCCCCTGCGTCGCCCACACCAGCTTTTTCTCCTGCTCGGTCAAGTCGCCGCAAAAATCGTCGATGCCATCCTTCAGCAGCCATATCCGCCCCTGCTTCACGTCGATGTGCGAAAACACCGGCGTCGTCGGAAAATTCGACTGCTGCATCTGCGAACTCTCGTCCGCATCCGGCGCCAGCGCATTGATATAAACCAGCCCCACCACCCGATCCTCGGTTCCCGCGCCCGTGATCACCGTCCCTCCGTACGAATGGCCCACCAGAATCACCGGCCCGCTCGCCCGCGCGATCGTCGCTTTGGCCAGGGCAACATCCTCCGCCGTCGAGTTCAATCCATACTGCGCCGCTAGGCACTCATACCCCTCGGCCTGCAATGGAACGATTAATTTGCTGAAGCACGAGCCATCGGCCCACAGCCCATGGCAGAATACGATGCTGGGTTTATTGTCTGTCGATTTCATTTTCTTTGTCCTTTCCTGACTGCGTGAGTTGGTTGTGTTAATTAGTTGCGTGAGTTGGTTGTGTTAATTGGTCGCGTGAGTTTTTCCCAGAAATACGGCCGCGATAAATCTTTCCCGTACAGCCCGCCCGCCGAATCAAAAGCCAGCAACGCCCCACTCGGCGGATGAAAGATTCGTGCCATCGAAACAGCCAACCGTGGCCGGTATCCGCATAGGGTAGCAGAACCGCGCCGCGCAGGTTTTCGCTTGGCCAACAAAACCTGCAGACAGGGCAGAGTAGAAAAACATTTCACTTGCAATTCGCGTAGCTTGTGCTAACCGTAGTAGGACGTCCATTTCTCCGGTCCAACTCGAGCACCCATGAATACGCCAAACCTTCGACTCCTCGCCATCGCATTGTCCTTCGCCTCCATCGCCGCAGCCCAGTCGGCTCCGCCAGCGCAGTCTCCCATCAACTTGCCGGCGCGCTTCAACGCCGTCGCCTACACCCAGTCCGGACCGACGCGCTCTTTCGGCCTCACCATCTATGCAGAACAGTTGTCCACCGACGAAGAGGTCCACACCCTCGCCACCACCCTCAAGCAAAAAGGTCAGGACGCTCTGGTCAGCATGATGGAAGGCATGAAGGAAAAAGGCCGCGTCTCGCCCGCCGCCTCTACCGGCGCTGCCATGGAGATCGTTCGCATCCGCCCGCTAAAAGGCGGCGGACAGCGCATCGTGCTGGTCGGCAATCGCCCCATCACCATCGGCAACCTCATGCCCGGCCGCCTCAGCGATTACAAATTCAGCCTCGTCATCCTCAACCTCGACGCCAATGGCAAAGGCACCGGACTGCTCGCGCCCGCCTGCCGCATTAAATTCAAAAACGATCGCCCGGAAGTCGAAAACTACGGTCAGAAACCCCTGCGCCTCGAAGGCGTGCAACCGGACAAGTAAGGCCTCGCCGTCGTCATCTACTGGCAGCCACTACTGTACGGCTGCCGGCGGCCTCGTCACGGCCACCCTCGGAAGCTCAGTACGCCCACCACGGCGTGACCGGTTCATTGCTCACCGTAGCCATATCAATCGACGTATAAACCGTTCGCCCAAAGAAAAACGGCAAACCCCAGTCGAAGGTGCACGATCCCGTATAAGTGCCGCCGTCATTCACGCACGGCGTCGTCCCGTTCGGTCCAGCCAGTGACCCAAAGCCCGCGTCCAATGAGCCGCCGAGCAGCGTGTCGGCATTCTCAACCGAAAACTCCACCAACGGACCCAAAGTGCGATTCGCTCCCGCGTTCTGCGCCGAAGTGTCGAACACCGTCGAGGGGCAAAAGAACTCCACCATATCGCTGCACACCGCAATGCTCTCATTCGGATTCGGAATCAGGTACGCGTTCGCTCCCGTCTCGATCAAACTATGCGGCAGGTATTGCAGCGGGGGCCCGTAATACACCGTCTGAAAGTTGTCGTTTGCATCCATTTGATAGACCGTTACTGCCGTAGGGATTGCATTGTTCGCTCGCGTCGCAATCCCAAAGGTGATGGTCCCCGTCACCCTCGCCTGCGCCGCTGCCACCGCGGGGAAACTCACCACAGTGCCGTTGTTATCGGCTGTAAAAGCCGCCACCGGGTTTGTGATCTGCTGCGCGCGCGCAACCCGTATGTTCGATTCGCAGGCCAGGGAACTCCCCGAACACGCGTAGTAGACCGGCAGCGGCGCGCCCGCGCTGCCGTCGCAATGGTTCACCCCCGCAAGCGTGCAGTCTGTAGGCTCCGGGCCCACGCCTAAAATCCCATTCGCGCCCAGCGCTTTTTGAGTGTCTTCGTCAATCGCGCCGTTCCCCGAGCATCCGCTGGGGATATCGCCTGCCCCGCCAGTGGGATCGGCGACCACCTGCACCGGAATACCCATCGCCTTTTCGCCGCTGACGTAAACATCCGCCAGCGCAACCGCGCCCCACAGGAACGACCCATCGTGGCGTATGGCACAGTCATAGAGTGTCTTGCTGCCCACGGTCGCAGGCGTCAGCGTCAGATTCGTCAGTTGCGTCCCCAGAACTCGCAGCCCATTCGATCCGGTGTCCACCAGCAAGTGGTCAACGGTCACACAATTCACGCTCGAATCAGGCAGGCACACGGTTGCGCTGGCAAAGGCGCCGTTACGGTACACCTGATCGATCACCGGTCCGCCATCCACGTTCAAAGCCTCAACATTGCTTGCCGCGCCGGAGGGCAAAACAGTAATCGGTGTCGATGCAGCGCCGGCCTTCCCGCCCCCACTCGCGCTTGCATTCGCCGTCGCCGTGATTACTACCTCCTCCGCGCTCGCCGCCGTCGGCGACCGGTAGGTCGCGGAAGTGGTGTTCTGTGCCGTAAAAGCTCCGGCGCCGCTCGGTGAAATGCTCCAGCTCACGCCCGCGTTGGTGGGATCTCCCGTCACCGTCGCAGTCAGGGTTGAAGTCGAATTCTGATCGATCGTGGTCGGGCTGGCAACCAGCGACACGACGATGTTCATCGTCGTCCCCGTGATCGTTACCGGGATCGAGGCCGTGACGCCGGTATTGGCTTTGGCGGTCGCTGTGATCGTGGCAACTTCGGTCCCATTCACCGACGCCGGAGCGTTGTAGGTCACGGAAGTCGAAGTAGCGTTGCTCAGCGAACCACCAGCCGGCCCGGATTGCGACCACGTTACTCCGCCATTTGTGGGATCTCCCGCGACCACAGCCGTAATATCCGACGTTCCCCCCGCCTTGATGTCAGCCGGGTTGGCGGAAAGCTGTATCGTAATCGTCGGCGCCGAAACAAAAATTTCAATGGAGCTGGTAACGCTCTTGTCCACATTCGACGTTGCCGTGATGGTTGCCATCGAACCACTGGCAATCGCTTTGGGCGCATTGTAAGTGATCTCGGTCGATGTCGCGTTAATCAGCCGGCCCGCTGCCGGTCCAGATTGCGCCCAGCTCACCCCCGCATTGCCAACGTCGCCCGTAACCTTTGCCGTGATCTTCGCCGAGCCGCCCTGGTTGACGTTGATCGTGCTGGCAGAAAGTGAAATCGTCATCGGACTCTTCATCGGCTCGCTTGCATTTGCGCCACTGCCGCCGCATCCCGCGCAAACCGCGATTGCAATCGCAATCAGTGACCCCAGAAGACCAAGTGTGAAGCTTCTCATTCCTGTGTCCGGCTCGCGCAAGCGCGAGAAAGAGTGTGGCATGGCATCCTCCAAAACCGGCCAAATCCGGCGCCAGTAGCCTGATCCGAGGCAGTCTGTACTGTTATTGCCCGCTTGTCAACATGAAACGTGCACTGCGGCGCGGAGAAAAGAGGAATGTGCAACACTTTGCGGTTGGATCGAGGGTCTATCTGGAAGGAAGCAATCGCCGAACCGATTACGGCCGACTGCCAACGATGAGTAAGATGGCAACGTAATTCTCGAGATAACCGAGGGTCGGCTCGATCACGAGGCCACCCACAATCGTGAGCACTGCGTCGCGGCCAAATTTTGAAAGCCACGAGTCCTCGCTGTTGTAACAGCCATAGCGCTTCCTCCCGCCGACAAACTATTCCCTCGGAGGTAGATAGCTCAAACCGTGCCTGCACAAAAAGGCGAGCCCTGCACAATAATTGGGCGTCATCCGACACCCTCCCGTGACAAAGCTTTTCTCTGAAGTTCCGGCCTCACGCCAAAAGTAAAGTCCTCCGTGCAGCCTCAGCGACGGAATCTGCTGTTCGTGAAATCGCCGAGGGGCCAGCGCCGGCGCGCACACAACGGTCCTGAGCAGTATCAGAGGCCGGGTGACCCGGCCTTTGAGTGCCGGCACCAACATCACTGAGGGTGCCCCGAACCTTTGCGCTTTTTGCAAAGGGCGGGAGCGACGAACCCTATGCATCGCGTGTTCTTCCACTCAGGCACCGGCGGCCCAGACCCCGCCCTGGGCCGAACCGCGAAAGGCTCGCGCCCGCTCCTTGGGCGCTAACCTGGGTTTACAGAAAAAACAGTCTGATCGTCGATGAACCAATCCTTCCATTCTGCCGAAGGCTGTTGCCGGAGCGCGAAGCAGCGCAGGCAACAAAGAAAAAACCAAAGACAAACCCGGTCACTTTTTCTAACCTCTGAGCAAGCCAGGCACCGAGAAGATCGCCGAGCCGCCGGTTGAGCGTCGCGCTGGCGCGGCGCCATCAGCGTAGAGGCCAAAGCATCCCTAGACGGCATCAACTGTCCAGTCGAAGCTCACCCGCTGAACTCGCTCACACAGCCCCATCAACCCAAAGGCGGGGAGACCGCCGCCCACAAACCGAAACCGCCTCAGCAAACCATTCCTGGCCACGAAGCCCCGAAGCCCATGGCGCATCCACAGGAACGATAAAGACGAAACCATCGCTTCCCCTCTGCCCAAGGCCGTTGCCGAAGCGCGAAGCGGCGCAGGCAATCCGAAAGCAAGACGAACTCGCTCCCGCCTCAGTGTGTCTTGCCGCCCAACCCCAAACAATCCCCGCACAAAATCTAAACCCTCGGCAATCGATCTCCACCGGCGCAGCCGCGCAGGCAACAAAAGAAAAAGCGCCGCCTTAGCGACGCGTTCCGCAGCCACAAACAAGCCATCGCGACTGCTACGGGCTATTGACAGCCCTCACAGATCGCCGAACCGTTTCTCAGCGTCGCCTCCGGCGACGCGACAAACGGTGAGGCAGCCCGCGCGCCGGCCATAAACCAACCTATGAGCCCTCCCGCCGGTCTCAACGCTGGCCAAGTGCTAATTGCTGACCGCAAGGCCGAATGCTGAGTGCAGCGTGCTGTCGGCCGGTCCGGCCAAGTGCCAAATGCCGCCTCTTTTTGACGCAGCTAGTCCCCCTGTGGTCACTGTCATCATTTTTTCGCGCGCCGAATTCCGTTGTCAATGAGTCGAGTCAAAGACCGCGCTTGATCTTTCCGGATCTTCCCAAAACGGGAAAGGCAGAGCATGATCGTCTGCGCTTACGCTTTACAAATGTTAACTATATGATTAACATCAACGTCCCGCAACTCATTTGTTTTCTATATTTTGATGTATAACTCATTTGTTATCAGCAGCTTAACTCGATATGTCTGGATCCAAACCCTTTATAATCAGTGCTTTACCATGAGCTAAACCGGCCTCGGATAGACACCTCACCGCCCAAACAAGAAAGCCAGCGCCTCCGGAAACCGCCTCGCCCACGATCCTTCATTATGTCCCGCCCCGTCTTCCACCCACACTCGCAACCGCCGGTCGTCCAGGCCCGCGCGCACCATGCCGCTCTCAAGTTCAATCAAATCAGCAACAAACTGACGGTCCTTCTCCGGCTGCCCGCTTTCTGCCGTCCCAATGCCCAGATAAACCCGCTCCGGCCATTCGCGAAAATGCCGGCTTTGCCTTAAGAATCTTCGCTTTGCAAAGAATAACGATGGGCTCTCCGCCAGCAGTTTACCGATCAGCCCGGGCCGCTCAAACGCCGTATACAGCGCGATCAACCCTCCCAGCGACGACCCTCCCAGGCCCGTATTCGCCGGCCCCTGCGCAACCCGGTAACGCATTGCAACCAAAGCCATTACCTCATCCAGAAACTCCGAATACCGCCCCCCCAGCGGCCGGAACAGCGGCGGCCGGAACGACCGGTACGGCACATATTCGCGTATGCGCTCGTTCTGCGCATTGTCCATCCCCACCACAATCAGCGCAGGGATCTTATCTTCCCGGATCAGAACCTCTGCCGTTTCACCAACTTGCCACGCCACATGGGTAAACGACGTCGCCGGATCGAACAGGTTCTGCCCATCATTCAGATAGAAAACGGGATACAGCCGCTTGGCACTCTCGGTGTTCGCATACCCCGGCGGCAGCCATATCCGCAGCTTGCGCGTATTCCGGAACACCCGGCTGGCGAAGTCGACAATCTCCAGCTTCGCCGGCGAAATCCCGCTATCGCCAGCGTTCTCAATAGGTTGTGATGAAGGAATATCTGGCATTCAGAAAAATTAAGTTGCGCGCCGCATAGAGCGAGCCAGAATAGCTGACGCCAGGATCGTGATCAACGTGATCATGGTCAGCGACGAGAGGCAGAGAATGCACCACGTCCCCAAAATAAATCCCTCAACATAAGTCAGGTACAGCGCAAACCCCAACCCCAGCACCGACGCGCCCCACATAACCCTCGGCGTATCAATACGATCCCGATATATCGTCGCCAGCGCGCCAATCAGCGCGTAGCCCAAAATCCCAATCAACGCCACCGGAATACCGAACAAAGTCGAATAAATACTGCGGTTTACGATGTCGCAATTAAACGCCTGCCCAATATCGCAAAAATCGGTCTTTGTGGTTTGAAAATGATGATACAGCGACACCCCCGAAACACAGATCCCCGCTAAAGCCAAGATAGCAATGGAGATAAACACTCGCCGCATTGCCCCGGTCATGGCAGGGCACACCCCGTCTGGTCGCTCAGAAATTCCAGCGATTTTTTTCCTTCATAGCGGTTCCCATTCGCGAAAATCCAGGTGGGAAACTGCTTAATATTCGCGTCTGTACACACCTGTTGAATTCCCCGCTGGCCCACGATTCCGCATTCGATATAGGGCGCGTACTTAAACGACCCGCTAAACAGCTCTTTCTGCTCTGCGCAATGCGGACACCAGAAGGCTCCGTACATTTTCGCCTGTTTGGCAGTCAGGCACTTGGCAAATGCGTCGTAACGCGTGTTGTCGCGATACCACATAAGAAAGATGGCTAGTCCCACGATCGCCAAAATGGCAACGATCACCACGACCTTCAACGACGGCTTGGGCAGCTCGCGTGGCTGGTCTTTCGACTCCCGCTCCTGCTTTTTTTTCCTGCGTTCTTCAGACATAAGGAAACTTTTTTATACCACGATCTTCAGCGCCGAAGGCAAAACATCGATGGCTTCGCAATTGAGCGTCAATACTTCGCCGTCGACCATCACATCAACCGGCTCATCGAGATAAAAATCAATTCGTTTCGCCGCGCGCCGCTCTGCCAGCGGATGATTAATGTGTGTGCCGTCATAAAGCGTCGGCAGGTTGCGAATCAGGCCGGCGCGCCCAATCGGCCCCCAGCGAACGTACTCGATCAATCCATCGTTCACCTCGGCCTTCGGGGCGATCATCATGGTTCCACCGGTGAACTTGCTGTTGTTGAAGGTGAGAAACAAACACGGACGCTGATCGATTTCGCCCTGCTGATCGACGCGCAATGGAAACGGCCTGCGCCGGAATCGCGCCAAGGTCAAAATAATCGACGATTGATACCCTAGCTCGCCCCATCCGCTGAATCGCCGTGCGCGCAGCGTGGCCACATCGGCGGCAAATCCCACGCTAAGAATATTGATGTAATGGATTACTCCCCCGGCGTGCTTCAGCCGCAACACATCGCATGGCTGCGTCCGTTGCGCGATCAGGGCCGACATGGCATGTTCCACACCTTGATCAGTGAAGTCGCGCAGGAAAGAATTGCCAGTCCCCAGCGGAAGGAATGCCAGCGTCGGCGGCTCGTTTGGGTGGTCGTGAGGAAAAAGGCCATTCACAATTTCGTACGACGTGCCATCGCCGCCAACGGAAATGAACCTTTTATAACCGCGCGCCCATCCGTCGCGCGCGATCGTGGTAGCTTGCCCGGGCACAGTGGTTTCGGCCAAGTTCACTGCAACTCCGCAGGATCGCAAGCGGGCGATGGCAGAGGCAACCAGTTTGCCGCAGCGTCCGCCACCCGCCGCTGGATTGACGATCGCCAGAAAGGCCTCGTTCACAGCTCAACCACCGCGTCACGCTGGAGCTTGGCCCTGACTTCCTCGGCCAAAACATTACGTTTGATCTTCAAGGAAGCCGTGCGCGGAAAATCCTTGTCCCAGACGATGTATCCGCCGATGCGCTTGTAATCGGCCAAGCGCAGATTGCGCGTTTGGATTTCGAGGCGCAGGTTCTCGGTGAACTCCTGATTCTGTTCCAGCCGCACCGCAAGGACGAGCATCTCGTCGCCCAACTCTTTGCCCGGCCAGATGTAGTTCGCGGCAAAGACACAAAACTCTTTGACCGGCAAACCATCGAAGACGGTCTCAATATCTTCCGGGTAAACGTTCTTCCCGCCTTCGGTGACGATCATATTTTTCTTGCGCCCGAAAAGTTGCAGATGGCCGGACCCATCGAACTTACCGAGATCGCCAGTGCGCAGCCAGCCATCGACGATGGTTTCGGCAGTCAACTCGGGATCGTCGAGATAGTGCGACATGACCGTTTTGCTGCGCGCAACGACCTCACCGACGCCATCGCCATCGGGATTGAAAATGCGCAGATCTACTCCGGGCAGCGGTTTGCCGACTGTATCAGCGCGAAACGGCTTCAGATCATTCAAAGTGAGCGCGGTGCAGGCTTCGGTGAGTCCGTAGCCGTTGACCACGGGAATGCCGAGGTCGTAAAAAAATTGCGCGGTCGCAGGATCAAGAAACGCCCCGCCTGTGATCATTGCGCGCAGCTCACCACCAAACGCGGAGTGAACTCCACCCAGCAACTTGCGGCTCAAACCAACATGCGGACGGCGCCGCGTCAGCAAGCGATTCAGCACGATCATGCGTTCCAGAAGATAGCGCTTCGCCGGCGAAAGTTCATCAAACTTAGCTTTCAGCCCACGCTCAAGGTTTTTGATCACCAGAGGAACCAGGCTGACGTAGGTGATCTTGTAGCGGGGAAACGCGTCGCGGACAAACTCCGGACGCAAGGTGCGCAAGTGCACCACACAGGCCCCGCAGACAAACGGGCCGATGAATCCGACCATGAAATCGATGGCGTGGTTGGTGGGCAGAATGCTCAGGTAGCGCACGCCCGGCCAGAACGGATACCACGCCGTCAGCGACTTGCACTGCTCCAGATAATTTTCATGCGTGAGCACGCAACCCTTGGGGTGTCCGCCCGTGCCCGATGAGTAGACGATGCAAGCGGTGTCCTCGCGGCGGCGCGGCACAAACTCTGGCTCACCCTTGCGTTGAAAACCTTCCCAGCGAAACGCGCCGGCAAGGTCGGCGCCCAGCGGCGCTTCTGTGACCAATACGGTTTGCGGAACCAAATTCTTGAAATCCGGCTGCTGTGTGATCGCGCGCCACAGATAGTATTCGACGACGAGATACTTTGCCTTCGAATGTGCCAGCAGTTGCAATTGCTCCGCCGCGGTCAGCTTGTAATCAAGCGGAACCAGTACGCCGCCACAGAAGAAAACGGCATAGGCGGAGATCAGCCATTTCGACTGGTTGTTCATGATGATTGCCACCCGATCGTCGGGCTGAAAGCCGGCATCCTGCAGCGCTCGCGCCAGGGGCAGAGCCGTGGCTTTGAAATCGGAGTAGGTAAGCCGAGTTTTCTCGCGGTCGCGATCGGCTTCGATCAGGCAGATTTCGTTTGGCCAGCGGTCCATAGCATCTCGCAGCGCGGCGCCGAGACAGCTGTATTGATCAAGGTTGAGCATTAAAGAAGTATTTGACCACAGCGACAGTGATGAGGCGTTAGCGATCTTTTCGACCCTCGGCCAGGCGACGGGCCGGCGGAACTAAGCACCGTTTTGCGATTTCTCCGCGACTCCTTGCCTCCGTGGTGGATCTTCTTAGAGCCGCGACTGGATGCGGCCCGCCAGGGTGCGAAAATCGGTCACACCTTGCAATTCGTAGTCCGGCAATTCGATGTGAAAGTGGTTCTCCAGCCGCGTCAGCAGATCCAGCGCCTGCAGGCTGTCGATGCCCAGCGTTTTAAAAAAATCGTCGTCCGGGGTGAGCTTGGCCCGCGGCACTTTGAAGTGCGCGGCGGCAAGATCAAGAATCTGGTACAGGGTTTGATCGGCGTTTTCCATGTTCTCACTTTACGGCAAGTACGGCTGCGCGGTCGTGTTCTCGACAAATCTCTTCAGCCCGGCCTCTACCGCCGGTTGCGTAAACAGGTCGCAGAACAGATCGATCTCACGACGCAGTTCTTCGTGCGGGATCGGCTTGATGAACTTCTTGGCAGCGGCGGCGGTTCGTCGATCGAATTTCGCCAACTGCGTAGCCGTCGCCCGAGCCACGCGTAAGGCTTCGCCTTCGCCGACGACTTGGCTGACCAAACCCGCTTGCTGCGCCTTGGTGGCGTTCCAGCTGCGCCCGGTCAACAGCAGATCGCGCACAACCGCGTTGCCCAGATCGCGTTTCAGACGCGGAATTCCTCCGAACCCGGGAACTAGTCCTAGCCGCAGTTCAGGAAAACAGAATCGCGCCATCTTGCCGGCAATGATCAGATCACAAACCAGCGCCAGCTCAAAACCTCCTCCGAAGGTTACACCGTGAACAGCAGCGATGGTCGTCAGCGGCGAAGCGTCGATCCGATTCATCACTGCATGAATGCGCTCCAGAAACTCACGTACGCCGCGCTGCGCTGCGCCTTTTTCCAATTCCTGCGACCGCCAATACAATTCGCGCAAGTCCGCTCCCGCACAGAATCCGGCGCTTTGGCGGCTATAAATGATCAGCGTATGTGAGTCGCGCTCCAGATCATCTAACGCGATCGCGAATTTTTCCAGATCATCGAGCGTAGCTGAGCCAATTTCGTTGCATGGCTCGCGATGCAGCGCCAGTTCAATGACTCCGTCTTTTTGTTCCCACGAGAGCGTCGCTGTCTGATTCATGCGGGTTGTAGCTTAGACCGCCTGCTTCACCGGATAGAGTTCTTCAATCTCGTTTCTTATCTTGGCCGCGATCACATCGCGTTTCAGTTTGCCGTTGATCGTCAGCATCCCATTTTCCACGGAAAACGGATCCGCCAGAACATGGAACGCACGAATCTGTTTGTAGTGCGGCAAAGTCGCGTTCACGGCATCGATTGCCCGTTGCATTTTTTCGGCGCTTACGTTGCCGGTAACGATCGCCGCGAGATAGCTGCGCCCGTTTCCAATCAGCATCACTTGCTGAGCCTCGGGCAGATGATTCAGCACTTCATCTTCAATCGGTTCGGGCGCGATGTTATGTCCGGAATTCAGAATGATCAGATTCTTGATTCGCCCGACGATCTTCCAGTTCCCAGCGGCGTTCATCTCGCCTTGATCTCCGGTGTGAAACCACCCGTTCCGCAAGGCTCTTGCGGTTTCGTCGGGGCGCTTCCAATATCCGGCAAACACGTTCGGGCCGCGCACCAGAATTTCGTCATGCTCGCCAAGCTTCATTTCGACTTCGCGCATCGCTGGGCCCACGCGGCCGGGTTCAACATGCCGCGGATCGTCGGCCGTACAGATCGCGGTCGTCTCAGTCAGTCCATAAACCTGCAGCACTGGGATGCCGAGCATCATGAAATAAAGCTGGGTTTCGACGTTGAGCGGCGCCGATCCGCAGATCAGTGCTTTCAGGTTCGCCCCGATCATCTTCTTGCGAATCGACGGGAAAATCGCGGCGTTTGCCAGGGCCAGCCAGACCGAATCTGCGAGCGTGGCTTTGCCTTCCCGCTTTCGCATCCACGCCGATTTCGCATGGCGATAAATGCTCAACGGCAAACCGCCGGTCTTCCACAGTTGCTCATCCACGGCGCGGCGCACTCGTTCGAGCAGCGCTGGCACGTTGACGAAATAATCCGGCGCCGCAGCCCGCAAATCACTGGCAAGTTTGGTGAGGTCGGTATTCATGATTACGCGACTCCGCCGAAGCAAACTGGTAAGCATAGTGATCCAAGCGGCTGCGAAGCATAGCGGCGCCCAGTGAAAGACACGGTCCTGGCCCGAGCTGTTGTTCATCAGCAGGTCAAGACGCTCGGAGGTGCAGCTGAGCATGTGAGCGACGTTGCCTGCAGTCAGAATCACACCTTTGGCTTCGCCCGATGTGCCCGAGGTGTACAGGATTGCAACGGGGTCGGACTCCTGGGTAACTGAGGGCGCCATTCGGTCAGGTACCGTGCTGGAGAACAACTCATCGAACAGAATCTGCGGCGGCGAATCATCCCAGTTCTGCCGGATTGCGTCCCGCAGCGCAACGTCGCCGCAGACGATCAGCGACGGCGAACAATCCTTCATGATCGCCACCAGTTCGGCCGGTGCCTGGCGAGGGTACATGGGCACGGCAATTAAGCCTTCCGCGATAATTGCCAGATCTACGGCAACCCAGTGAATGCCATTGGTCGCCAGCAGCGCGCAGCGGTCGCCTCTTTTCAGGCCGCGAGCAGCGAGAAATGCGCGAGCCTGCGAGATGAGCTTCAGCAGCTCGGCCCCAGAGGTGCGGACCGGGCCACCTTCGCGAAGCTCTTCGATGATGGTCCGATCGCCGGCCGCTTCCAACTGCGCGAAAATGTTTTGCGGAAAGGTCATGTAAATTCGCGAACCGATTCGCTCGGCACGACAACGCTTTTTTATCTATCAAGCTGCGATCAGTTATATGCTTCAATCAAACTGTGCAAGCCGCGGTTCATGGGTGGCAGATAGTCCCGCCAGCTCCATTCCCCGGTGCGGGTTGGAAACTCCGGGTAACGCCGCTGCACTTCTTCTTCGAACGTCACACCCATTCTGGCCATCACTTTCAGATTTCGCACTACGGTGCGGCCGATTCCGTCGGCGATTCGCTCCCCATCGGTTGCCAGCTTTTCCAGCGCGACAAGCAGTTTTGGCTCGAGATCGGCGTCGTCAACATTCATTAGTAAATCCTCGTGGCCGCGCTCGCGCATCAGGTTGCGGATACGCTCGTCCATGGTAATGCCCGCCGACGGTACTAACCCCGGCATGGAAGTAACGATGCCGTGATAACGGGACGACGCCATCATGTGACAGCAGCGCAGGATGCTGACCAGTTGATACATGTTGTAGTCGTCGGACGAAAGCACCGGCACACCGCCGAGTTTTTCGGCAATCTTCCGCGCTGGACGCGCGTCCAGCG
>DASVWZ010000175.1:0-1889 GCA_036392935.1 Terriglobales bacterium
GGCCGCAACAAAGCAATAACTCCACGGTGCTGGGCGCCGCGCAGTACGGATTTCTGACGGCGGCGCGCTCACCGCGGCAGATACAATTCGCGTTGAAGCTTTCGTTCTAACGCGGTTTATTGCAGGCATAAAAAAATCGAGTTCGCGACATTCGCGTCCAAATTAGCTGTCTGACAACATTCCCCACATTGAAAACATTGGGCATAGCCCAACTCTGATCCGGGACACGCGTCTGCCCTTCGGTCCAGTCTGAAGTAAGTGCTCTTTACGGTGTGTCACGCTGCTGTCCTAGTTACTTGGTCACTTACCTCCTGAAATCAAGGTTGTTTCTTTGCAGCAGTCGCCTGCTGTCCAACTGCCGCCTACCACGTGATTTCCAGCTGTTGCGCATCGTCGTGCACTCCAGCCAGTGCCGGCGGGGCTTGAAAAGGATCATCCAACCACACCCACAGATCGCGATAGAAAAACAGTTGCTGTCGTAGCAAAGCCGCCAGCGTCGATAACGACCAGGAGAACGTCGATTTCAACTGCAGGTACTTCAGCACCAGCATCGCGATCAACGCCGTCCACACCTGGGTTCGGACCGCATTGGCGCTGGTCCCCACAAAAGTCTTGATCTTTAATGTCTGCTTCAGCGCCTTAAAAAACAATTCCACTTCCCAGCGGTCCTTGTAAATGGCCGCGATGGTCGTCGCCCCGAAGGCCAACAGGTTCGAGAGGAATACGATGGCCTGCTCTTTCTCCTTGTCCCAAATCTCTACCCGCCGGAATAGCACCGGCTCCTCACCCTCCCGTGCCAGTCGAGGAAAGCTGATGATCTGATCGCACATCACATTGCTGTTTTGCGGAACTTGCAATTCCTCCTGCACCTCGTAGACCGCCTTCTCCTTCATCCGCGTCACGAAGTACACTTCCTCCTGCGTCAATTCCCGAAACCACGCGTAATCTACGTAGCCGCGGTCGATCGCCAGGATCGTGCCCGGCGCGAATTGCAGCGTGCGCGCCACCTTGATCTCGCTGGTCTTGCCCTCGGTCACCACCGCGAACGACGGCAGGTAGCCATCATGGTCTAGCAGCAGGTGCAGCTTGATCGCACCTTTCGTCCGCCGGAATTTTGCCCAGTCGAACATGCTCACCGACAGGTCGATGATGCTCCCATCCAGGCTCATCAGCTTGTTCTTGAAACGGAACTTCTTTCGTCCGCCTTGGCTGCGCACCAGTTCCTGGCATTGCGACAGAGTCTGCTCGAACACGTTCTGGTAAAGCTCCCACGGCCGATGCTCATTGGCGTAGGCCAAGGTGGACCTCTTGGGCGCCACTGGCACTCCCAAATGCTTCAGTTGCCCTTCGCAACACGCCAGACCACCGCAAATCTCGCGCAAGGAATGCGCCCTTCCCACCTGGCAAAACAACATGGCCATGAACTGGCCCCAACTGGTGAAACCCCGCGCGTGCCGTTCGGCTTTATGCTGCTTCACCGCCTTCTCAAAACCCCCGCGCGAAAACAACTTCAACACCTGCGAGAAAATGCTGCATACTTTCATTAGGCTGAGTCTCCTCTGGTTGAATTGGTTCTCCGTCGGAACCCAATCCAGCCTATCAGGGGACTCAGCCTCTTACCTGCGACGACAACCTCGGAATCAGCCAGTAGTTAGACCCCGAATTTGGACAGCAGTGATCTTCTCTGGTCGTTCATTCCACGCAAAACCGGCCACTGTAGGCCTACCCAGTTACACCACTAAACCGCTATACTCCCGTTGATAACCCATACAGCACCGCAAGTTTCTAGTAGGAACTCCATCTCTGTGGCAAAAAATCCATTTTTGCAGCAGAAACTAGCTAACAGACGGCGATGGAACCGGTGCTTTTGAAACCACCCCCGGTTATCA
>DASVWZ010000176.1:0-1776 GCA_036392935.1 Terriglobales bacterium
GCACGAGATCGAAGTCGTGGACGAGGATTTGGGAAGATCTGCTTCAGGGAGCGTCACGAGGGCCGGATTCGAGCGGATGGTTGCTGAGGTCTGCTTGGGCAAAGTGGGTGGCTAATTCCGCAAGCGTCCTGAATTCTTAAGCTTCCTCAGTCTGATACCATCCTCCGCATGCGCGACATTTTCACTCTTTTTCTGCATATGATCGTCACCGTCGTCCGGCTGGTTCAACCCAGTGGGTTGCGGTCCGTTGTCGCCGAGTCCGTCTTGATGCGACATCAAGTCCTGATTCTGAATCGCGGTCGGAAGCGCGCTCCCAACCTTCGGTCATCCGATCGCATCATCGCTGGTTTGTGCACTCTCTTGATGCGTCCGGCGCGTGTTGTGCGGTCCGCGGTCGTCTTGAAGACTTCCACTCTGCTGCATTTTCACAAAACGCTGATCCAGCAAAAGTATCGGCTTCTGTTTTCCCCAAAACGAGTTCGTCGGCCGGGTCCCAAAGGGCCGACGAAAGAACTGATCGATGCCGTCGTTGAAATGAAACGCCGCAATCGCACCTGGGGATGCAAACGAATTGCGCAGCAAATTGCTCTCGCCTTTGGAGTCGACATCAACAAAGACGTCGTTCGCCGGATTCTCGCAATACGCTTCCATCCGGAAGCCGGAACGGGAGGTCCGTCATGGCTTTCTTTCATCGGTCATGCCCAAGACTCGCTGTGGTCATTGGATTTGTTTCGGTGCGAATCGGCGATATTAAGAACGTACTGGGTTTTGGTCGTGATGGATCAATTTACGCGACGGATCGTTGGCTTTGCGGTTCACCGTGGCGTTGTGGATGGCCCTGCGTTGTGCCGGATGTTCCATCGCGCGATTCACGCGCAAGCACTGCCGAAGTATCTCAGCTCCGATCATGATCCGCTGTACCAGTTTCATCAATGGAAGGCTAACCTGCGCATCCTCGACCTGAAAGAAATCAGTCCCTTACGTTCCTCTGTCGCATCCGTTTGTGGAGCGATTGATTGGGACGATCCGCCGGGAGTTTCTGGACCAAACATTGTTCTGGACGGCAGCCGATCTGGAGGCGAAACTTCGAGTCTTCCAGGACTATTTCAACAGACATCGCACGCACTCGGGCTTGGAAGGACGGCTACCGGAGCCTAGTGAAGAACGGCCGGCATTAAACTTGGCTTCGTACCGGTGGCAACAGCACTGTCGCGGACTTTATCAAACACCCATTGCGGCATGATTTCAGGAATTCGCCACCGACACCACTCGCGAGCAGTTCAACGCACGTTTCGAGCGCGAGGCGCGTGCGATTTCGTCACTGAACCACCCCAACGTCTGCACGCTTTACGATGTCGGGCCGAACTACCTAGTGATGGAGCTGGTCGAGGCCGAAACTATAGCGGCGCGGCTGAAAAGCGGACCCTTTCCAGTGAAGACGGCGCTCCTGTATGCCTCGCAGATTCTGGCCGCGCTGGCGGAGGCGCACGAGAAAGGAATCATCCACCGCGATCTGAAGCCCGGCAACATCATGATCGCGAAGTCCGGAATCAAGGTGTTGGATTTCGGTCTGGCGAAATCGGAACAGGATGATACCCTCACGGCCAGTCACATGGTGATGGGCACGCCTGCCTACATGGCGCCGGAGCAAAGGGAAGGCAAGCCGGCCGATACCCGCTCAGATATCTATTCGTTCGGTTGTGTGCTCTATGAAATGTTGACTGGCGCGCGAGTCACCTTCCAACGGAGACGTTTCCCCTCACGGAAGCTGGAGAA
>DASVWZ010000177.1:0-49463 GCA_036392935.1 Terriglobales bacterium
TCACAAACGAATCCGAACGTGGCCACGCGCGCCAGCAGCTTGGTGCCGCTGACGTTTAGTGCGGTGGTAAAGGCGATCATCAGGATCGCAACCACGACCTCGCCGACCTGGTCGACTTTGAAGCCGAAAAGCTGCGCTAAATAAGGAGCACCGCCGACGGCGACTCCGGCAATTGTGCTGCACAAGGCCCACAGATAAATCCATCCCGCGATCCACGCCCAGCGCCGTCCGATCAACCGCCTCGCCCACGGATACAATCCGCCGGCGATAGGGAATTGCGAAACAATTTCGCCGAACACCATCGCCACCAAAAGTTGCCCGAAGCCGACCAGGAGGTAGCTCCAGAAAAACGGTGGTCCGCCGATGGGGAAAACCGTGGCAAACAGCGTGTAGACACCGACCACCGGAGACAAGTAGGTGAACCCGAGCGAAAAGTTCGCCCACAAACTCATCTTGCGCTCGAATTTGGAGTCGTATCCTAGGGCTTCGAGCTGCGCTGCATCCTGGTCCGCTCTCGCGTCTGATGTCACAGTTGTTGTCTCCCACCGCCGGCCATACCAACTATTTCGGCGCCACTCCCACTTGCTTCATGATGGTTGCCGCATCGTAAAAGTCCAGACATCGCGATATCTTGCCGTCCTTCACGTCAACCACGCTCACGCCGCGCACCGAGAATTTTTTCCCGGTTTTATAGATGTCCTTGTCGGTGCCACTGAAGACCCACTCAATGGTTCCGTGGCCGTTGTTAACCATGCCCCGCACCAGTTCAAGCTTCAGATCGGGAACGGCAGCGATCTCGTCTGCCACGAATTTTCGCACCTCGGCGGTGCCATGGTAAGCGCCGCCGATCGAAGTCGTGTCTTCATACGTGACGTCGCTGGTGAACGCGGAGAGAAATTTGTCCGGGTCGTGTGAGTTCCAAGCTGCGACCCACGCTTCGGCAACCGCTTTTCCCTGATCGCCGCTCTTGGTTTGGGCCGGCGCGGCGGTCGCCGCAAGCATCGCCACCAGCATAAGCACGCCCATTTTCGTTGTCATTGATCCATTCATCCCGCAACCTGCATTACCGCCGCCGTTCTCAAACGTTGTGCGAATATAGCAAGGTTTGATTTGTGGGGCAAGCTGTGAAATCGGCTAGAACGTCGGCGGCACGTTCACCCACAGCACGCGCGTCTCGGAGCGACCCGGATTCAACCAGCGGTGCGGCGCGCTGCTCTCGAAATAAAAACTGTCGCCTGCTTTCAGCCGGTAATGCTCTTCGCGCACCGAAATTTCCAGCTCACCGCGCAGCACGAAAAGAAATTCTTCGCCCTCATGGGTGTAGGCCTCGCCGCTGCCGGATTTGGGCGCGATGCGAAACAAGTGCGGCTCCATTGCCGTGTTGCCCCAGGCCAGCAAATCCATCTGCACCCCAGGTCCGGCTTCGAGCGTCTTGCGCCGTTTGGGTGTAACCAGTCGCCCATCCGGCTCAGAAGGATGAAAAAAATCCAGAATGCTGGTCTTGTAAAAGGCCGCCAGCCGCCGCAACGTCCCCACCGACGCGCTCATGTTCGACCGCTCCAGCGCGCTGAGAAACCCCTGGGAAATGCCCGCTGCCCTCGCAACCTGCGCCAGCGAAAGTTTGCGCCGCGTGCGCAGTTGGCGCAGATGCGCACCCACGGAACTGTTGGCTCCGCTCGACTCCGCCGGCGCGCGGCCTTCGCGCTTGAGCAGGTGGACGATCGCAACCGCATTCATCCCCCGGACTTTCCGCAAGAACCGTGCACGCTTCAACAGACTTACGTCTTCCTGCGTGTATAAACGGTAACGGCTGGCGCTTCGCTGCGGGCGGATCAATCCCAGGTTCTCCCACGAGCGAATCACGGACGAGGAAACACCCACCAGATCGGCGACATCACCAATCTTCAAATAGAGTGTTGGCGATTTCGATTTCATGTGCCGGTATCGCGTGTGCGAACGGTTGCCAGGATCGTCGGGGGAAGCAGTGCGGGGTCACTTTTTTCTTGACACCTTACCCCGCATTCTCTAACGTTGCGTCATTATAGCAAGGTTCTGTTTTCACGCAAGGCGGTCAAATTGCTCTGCGGATCGCCTCAATGTAAGGAGAGCCCCCATGCATCGGACGGTATCGCGCACCGCGCAGTTGCTGTGTTTGACGATTCTTGCCCTCACCGCACTTTTCCCCTCTTCCAGCTTCGCGCAAAGCACCTCGGGCAGAATCATCGGCCGTGTTACCGACCCCACCGGCGCGGTGCTCGCCGGCGTCACCGTCAACCTGACCGATGAAAACACCGGCGTAGTGCGCGACACTCAAACCAACACCAGCGGCGATTACACCTTCGTCGAAGTTAAACCCGGAACTTATACCGTCGAATTCTCCCAGCAGGGATTCAAGAAGAACGTCCAGAAAAGCGTCAAGGTCGATGTCAATCAGGTCGTGAACCTAAATTCGACTCTCCAAGTCGGGCAGGCCGAGGAGACCGTCGAAGTCACGGGCGAAGTCGCGCAGGTTGAAACCACCAGCACCCAGCTCGGCGCAGTGATCAACGATCGCTCCATCAACGAACTGCCGCTCAATACCCGCGACACCTATCAGTTCCTCCAGCTTCAACCCGGTGTGCAGGCGCAGCTGGGCAACGGCAACGGCAGCTTGTTTTACGGATCGCAGGACACCGGCTCAGTTTCCGTGAACGGAGGCCGCACCCGCGCCAATAACTTCAGCGTCAATGGCGGCGATGCCAACGACCAGTTCGTTAACCTGCCCACCGTGCAGCCCACCCCCGACAGCGTCGAAGAATTCCGCGTTATTACCAATACCTTCGACGCCGAATATGGCCGCAACTCCGGCTCCGTCGTCAACGTAATCACCAAGTCCGGCACCAACGGTTTTCACGGCAACGTGTACGAGTATTTCCGCAATACCATTCTCGATTCCAAGGGCTACTTCGACTCTGTCCGGCCGCAGTGGAATCAAAATCAGTTTGGCGGAACCCTCGGCGGGCCCATTAGAAAAGACCGCACTTTTTTCTTCACCTCGTATGAAGGCCGCCGTATCCGCCAGGGAATCTCGGGTCAAGTGGTCAACGTCCCCACTGACGCTCAGCGGACCGGCGATTTTTCCGGCGTGGGTGGCTTCGCCGGCGGGGGAGGCATCAGCAGTGCCAATCCTTTTGTCGCACAAGTCTTGAACGGACGCCCCGGCTGTACCGCCGCCATTCTTGCGGTTCCCGGCGCCGTTGCTCCGGCCGCCGGCCTCAACTGGTCGCAGATTTTTCCCACCGGCAAAATCCCTTCCCAGTGTCAGGACCCCGTTGCCGTCAACCTGATGCAGCGTTTCATTCCATCTTCTCCGACTGGCTTTTACCAGGCTGTACCAGTCGGCACCGACAATGGCGACCAGTTCACCATCCGTATCGACCACAAAATCACCGACCGGCAGAACTTCACTGCGTACTACTATTTCAACGATATTCGCCAGCTTGAGCCCTACAACGAATTCGAGCAGGCCGGCGCCAACCTTCCCGGATTCGGCAACTACAACGACAACCGTTTCCAGCAATACAATCTCAGCCACATCTGGACCATCAGCAACAGCGTGGTCAATGAAGCCCGTTTCACCTACATGCGCGAAGGCGAACAGGGCTTTCTAAAGCCGCAGACCACGAACGCCGTGACTGCTTCCTGTACCGGACCCGCCAGCGCTTTTTGTTTTACCGGTGTTTCCGATTCCTCAGCCATTAACCAGTTGCTGGTCAGCACCGGTACCCCCGCCGGCAAGGGCGGAATTACCACCGGGTTGCCGAGCACCCTGACCGGCGTTCCTTATATCAACGTCGCCGGCGGGGCACAGATCGGCAACAATTTTGAAGGCATCCTCCCCCAGACCGGCAACAGTTTCCAATGGTCTGACAGCCTGACGTGGGTCAAGAACACCCACACTTTTAAGTTCGGTACTGATGTCCGCCGCCAGCGTTTCGACCAGTACTACTACTTCAATGTCAACGGCGAATACACCATCAACAACACCGGGTCGAATGCCATCGTTCCAGGAGACGGCGATAATTACGCCGCATACCTGCTAGGTCTAGTCGATACCTATGATCAAGGCTCTGGCCAGCGCGAAGACATTCGCGTCACCTCGGTTTATCCCTTCGTTCAGGACAGTTGGAAGGTCCGCCCAAACCTGACGCTTAACTACGGCTTGCGGTGGGAGCTGAACACTCCGCCCACTGACATCAGCGGACACGTCGAGAGCTTCCGGCCGGGACAGAACTCCGTCATTCATCCGTGCCAGTTGAGTCCGCTGAGCATCACCTATTTTCAGACCCAGTACGGCGTCGCTGATCCAACCTGCGCCAACACCGGCACCACTCCCACCGGTCTCGTCGTCCCAGGTGATCCCGGCGTTCCCGCCGGCATGACCAGCACCTACTACAAATCTTTCGCGCCCCGCATCGGAGTCGCCTGGAGTCCCGATGCCGCCGGTAAAACCAGCGTCCGCGCGGGCTGGGGTCTTTTTTATAACCCGATTGAAGAATTGGTCATGGCACAGTTCGGTGCCGAACCGCCATTCGGAGGTAGCTCGGAACTTTTCGATACCTTCTTTAATACGCCCTTCGTTTATCAGGCCGGGGGATCGGTTGCTCCCAATCCTTTCAACGGCATCATTACGCCGGGCAAGAACGCGCCGGTAGATTACTCGCTGTTCCGGCCGCTTCTTCTTTATGGCGATCTTCAACCTCACCTGCGCTCGCAATATACCGCGCAGTACAACCTGACGATTCAACGCCAGGTCACCAGAGATCTCATGGCCCAGATCGGCTATGTCGGATCGCAAGGCCATCGCCTGCTCGCCTCGCACGATATAAATCCTGCCAATCCGCAGACCTGCCTAGATATGTACAACCTGTACAACATGAACAACAATTTCACGACTTCCTACGGCACCCCCACCCAATGCGGACCCTATCTTGAAGACCAGCAATGGACGGTCACTCCTCCGCCCGGCTTCCAGTTCCACATGCCGAACGGCCAAGTCGTCACCGGAACCGGAAAGCCATTGCAGTTTGTCGGACTGCGGCCGTATTCTTCCCCGAGTTGCAACGCCTTCACCGGCGCCGGCTGCCCGCCCGATGGGACTCCCGTATTCAGTTCGATTTTCGCCGAAGACACGGTTGCGAACTCCAACTACAACGCGCTGGAAGCCATGCTCGAAAAGCGCTTCTCCCACGGATTGCAATTCCAGGCGTCTTACACTTTCAGCAAGTCGATCGACGAAGCTTCCACCTTTGAGGAGACGCTCAATCCCTTCAACTACAACACCAATCGCGGGCTCTCGCTCTTTAATTCCAAACAGCGCTTCGTTATCAGCTATGACTGGGAACTGCCGCTTCCCAAGAAGGAAGGATTTGCCGGCGTACTGGTGAACAACTGGGCGGTCTCGGGCATTGCGCAGTTCCAGAGCGGATTTCCGATTCGCCTGGATACTGAAGGCGATTACGAATTGATTGGCAGCATCTTCTTTTTAGGCACCGAGGCTCCTCAGCAGATCGCGCCTTTCCAGAAACTGAATCCCAAGACCAGCGGCGGGTTCTGGTTTAATGGCAACGATTTTCAGGATCCGCAAAGCAAACCCGGCGTTCCCGCGGGGGCATTCAATATCAACACTCAGCGCACCATCTGCTGCGGACCGGGGCTGCAGGATTGGGACTTCTCGGTGCACAAACAGATCAATATCGATGAGGCGAGGTACTTCCAGTTCCGGGCGGAGTTCTTCAACATTTTTAACCACACCAACTTTTACAACCCCGATGGCCACTTCTCCGACGGCGCCACCGAGTTCGGAAAAATCACCCAGGCCCAGGCCCCGCGGTTGGTGCAGTTCGCGTTGAAGCTGTTCTTTTAGTGCGGCTTCAGTAGACGCACACCCCCGTTTTGGTGTGTAAAATACTGATTCTATTGGGTCGCCGATGGGCCATATCTATCTAAGTTATTGATGGCAAAGAAGTTAAATATTAAAATATAGAAAACAAAGGATTTGTTGGCGGCATATGTTTATATAGTAGTTAACATGCCGCAGCGAGATCGAGGCAGGCTGCCGTCTTGGTTAGGGAGAACCAGAGGCTACGGCCGCACGCGGGCTTCGCGTGGAGGGGTGTCATAAAGCTTGCGCCAAGCCCGGCGCAACTGGCGCGAAGAGCTGAATCCCGATTGTTCGGCCACGCGCTCCATATCGAGATCGGTCTGATGGAGAAGGTCTTGCGCGAAGGCCACCCGCAGGCGGTTGCGGTAGTCGGCGATGCCCATGCCAACACATTCGTGAAACAACCGCGACAAATGACGGCTGCTGGCGCCGGCGATCCGGGCGAGCCGGTTGAGAGTCCAGGATTGTGCGACATCGCTGGAGATCGCGTCCTGCACGCGATGCACCGCAGGGTGAATATGGTTCCGGCCTTCGAGCCAGGGAGAAAGCTGGGGATCGGAACCGCTGCGGCGTAAATAAACCACCAGATAACGAGCGACGGCGACGGCCGCGGATTGACCGGCGCACTGGCTGGTCAGGTAGAGCATAAGGTCGATGCCGGCGGTGATGCCGGCGCTGGAGTAGCGTCCGCGATCTTCGACGTAGAGACGGTTTTCCAAAACCCGCGCCCGGGGAGCAATTCGCGCCAACTCATCGCAACCTGAGTAGTGGGTGGTGCAGGCGTATCCGTCGAGCAGGCCAGCGCGCGCAGCCATTAGGGCGCCAGTACAGATTGAAATGATCTTGTGGCCCGGCGTGACAGCGTTGCGAAGCCATTCGACGATGGCATCTTCGTTGAGCGTATCGGTCCGCGATTTGCCGGCGCCCATTCCGCCGCCGCAGAGCATGACGTTCTCGACATCGCCGGCCAGAACAATCCAGGCGTTCGATGGCAGTTTGCGGGGCAGGCGCTCGATGCCGGCAAGGGTGGCTCCGATCGACGTATCTAACGAGGGCGCAGGGCCGATGTAGCGCACTTCAAAATGAACGGCATTTTGCACGCGATTGGTTTGCCGGAGAACCTCGAGTGGTCCGGCGATATCAAGCAGGAGCAATCGTGGCGGCACGACTACGAAAACTGGGATGGTTGTCACGGTTGATTTATGGCCATTCTTCGACTGATTCATAGTGCGGCTGATATGACTTCAACGCTGAAATGAGGTGCTGGTCTACATTCAAAATTCCATTGAGACGTAAGACCCATCAAGCTACGAGCTTAGATGCGCCTTTGGCCAAAGCTTCATCCACCGTCGCGATCCGGGCGAAACGGTCGTCGAGAACGAGCTCAGTTCTCGCTTTGATTTCCTCCGGAGTCCAGGTGCGGCCATGGCGATCGGTCATGGGAAATGTCAGGGTCGCTTCGGTCACGTAATCAACCTTGAAGCCGATGTCCGACGCATGCCTAGTGGTGGTTTCGCAGCACTGCTCGCTGCGAATGCCCGAAACGATGACGCGGCGAATGCCGTGCTGGACGAGCCAGACCTCGAGGCCGCTGCCGACCAGCGCGCTGTGGCTACGCTTGCGGAATACGGCGTCGGGCGACAACGTCAGGCCGGCCAGGGTTGTGACGTGCCCGGAACCTTGCGAGAACGGCCCGGTTTCTTCGATATGGAAAATCTGGAGCACGGGAATTTTGTTTTGCTGCGCGCCGTCGATGAGTTTCTGCAGCCGTTCAGTGAAAGCCGGCACGTCTGAATCGTTCCAGTAGGGGCGATGACGAAACGACTCTTGAACGTCAACCAGCAGAAGCGCGGTATCGGAAGATGGCATTTCTTTCTCCTATTTATGATTGGCTGGCTGACCGCCGAAAGAGTTGATTCTGGCGATCAGCCATGCCGGCTCATGATTCTTGTTGCTACTCAAGAACGATGTTGAAGTTCTGCTGGATGCCGTATCTGCGGATCCATTTCACGGTGTAGCAGGGACTTTGCACTCCCTTTGAGGTGCACGCGTTCCCGGTCACTTGTGTGTATTCGGGTGTTGCCAGCACGGTCGACGTAGTAACGGTGGCAGGGCCGGGGGCGGGTTCTTCGCAAGTTTTTCCGTGTTGGACCACATAAATCTTGCCGGTGGGGAAGGTGGGCGAAGTGAGCGGGTAATTGCTGTCAGGACTGCAGTTTCCGTTGTTGGGGCCGTTCTGCGCGCCGGGCCAAAAGCCAAAATTTGCATCGGAGGCGAGGACCACATCGACGGGATACTTAACGGTCGGTCCAGCCGGCCCGAAATCCACTGTGCCGGCGTCGTAGATGATTCTGCGGCCCTGGGTCACGGTGATGCGCCAAAGCAGATCGTCAGTGGAATCGGCAGTGTTGTCTTCGTACCAGGTGGCGATTTGCCCGCAGGGCATGTACGGAACGCCCGATGCGCCGGTGCCATTCACCAGCGCGTCGCAGCCGATGCCGTTGCCGAAGCTCGGCGTATTTTCCAGCCTCCATACATAAGAGGGGAATCCGGTAACGATTCCGCCCAGTGGAAGCGCAATCGAGGGGTTGCCAACTGTGGGGCAATCCGGGTTGGCGGGCGAATTGCCGAAGCAGGGCCACAAGTCGGAGCCGTCGGCATTGGCTCCGATGATGGGATAGTCCTGCGTGAACGTGGCCTGAAGGCCATTGAGGTCTGGAATTCTTGCGTTGAGAGGCTGGATGGCGTTCGTATTTCCGCGAGAGAGAGGCATAGCTTGGCGGTGAAAGTGCGCGTCCTGCTGCGCGACTGCCGGTTGTCCAAAGACTGAGAAAGCGACGATCACCGCGCTGGCGACCGAGCAAAACTTCACAACTGAATTCATGGAAAATCCTCCTGATGAGGAGGATTGTGGCAGCCAAGGGGGTTTGCCGAAAGGCCTGGTGCGGACTATTTTCGGACAGAAACGGACACAACTGGGACGGAGCTGTGTTTTGAGAGCGGGCTTTCGCTACCGGCGCAATTTACTACACTGCCATCTTGGCGGAATACCATTCGGCGACGACTTTTTGAATCGTCTGTTGCCATTGCGCCGATGGAAGCGGCTCAGTTTGTGGCTTTGGCATGGGCAAGACAGGATGCCGAGGCTGATTTTGCTTCCTCACCGATCTGGCTGCGCCGGGCAATTCGCGAATGTAGGTGGGTGGGCCAACGAGCAGTGCGATACGCTGATCTGGCCTGGCGAGGCGGATACGCGCCGAGAGCAGATAGGAATCGTCCGCCTTCGTTTCAGCTGCCACCAGAATCAAATCGTAGGCTCCGCTGCGCCACAGCGATTCGGCACGGTCGAGATTATCGGCGGCGTGGACTTCGATCTCCATACCGCGCAGCATGGCGGCGCGCAGTTTTTGTTTGCGGATGTCTTGATCGATCAGCAGGATGGTGCGGCGGTCGTTGTACGGATTCATCATGGTCCCCCCTCGCGGCATTCGCGCCGCTTTTCTAAAACCAGAGAACCCGAAGCGAGTTCAGGCTCTCCGGAGTTTCCACGTGGCAGAAAAATTTTCGTATTAACAGAGTCAGAATATGCCTTACAGGTTGCGTGGATATTTCGCAGTTGTTAAGTTTTTGTAAATTTCGAGGAGCGGTGGGGCAAAGCGGTAGGCGAGATTGGGAATGGCAGGGGCGAATCGCCGGGAGATTTGTCTGGAGCCGCCGCGCGGCAGGCGGCCCGCAGCGGCTAAAGCCGGCCGGTGGGATGGCGCCAATCGGCACGAGTCAACTCGTGCTCTCCCGGGACGTGACTTGCTTTTACGAGCGGGTGACGGGTCTACAGCTTGGTGAGGAAATCCACGACTTCGGGCGAGTTCCAATCGACCGGGCCGATGAATTTGCGGCGAACGATGCCGTCACGACCGATGATGTAGGTCTCGGGCCAGCGAAAAGTGCCGTATAGGTCAGGGACTTTGTGGTCGCCGTCGCGGACGGTGAGAAACGGCACTTTGTGCTCGGTGAGAAATTGATGGTAGGCGTTCTGATCGACGTCAACGCTGACGCCAAGGACGACCACGCCTTTATCCTGGAGCTTTTGCGACATCTGGATCAGCGAAGGCATTTCTTCGACGCAGGGCGGGCACCAAGTGGCCCAGAAATTCAGGACGACAACTTTGCCGCGCAGGTCGGTGAGCGCGACTTTCTTGTCGGAATCCTGAGCGGTGAAATCGGGCGCCTGGGTGCCGATGCGCGGCGGGCGCGCGCCGCCGTAACAACCGCACAGCAGAATTAACAGGATGGCAGTTAAAAGGACCCGTCGCACCCGGCTATGATACAGGATTCGTTGGCCGGGACGCAGTGAGTTGGGGTTTTGATGTTTGCGGCCGATGCGGTTTTCTCAGGAGGGGATTGATTTGCGATTGCGGTTCATTACGTCTACACCCATGAATGTGTTTGCCGGGAGCGGAACGTTTGTGGGGATCTCAGGGCTGGCGGCGGCTTTGCGAGGGCTGGGCGTTGAGGTTGAGGTTGTTGTTCCGCGATTCAGATTTCCTATTTATACGGTGCAGCGAGTTGTGTTCAATGAGATGCTGCGATTTCGGCCCATGGCACCGGCGGATGTGACGGTCGGGTTTGACATGGATGGATATGCGATTGCGGGCCGAGGCGCGCACGTGGCTTCGATTAAAGGTGTGATTGCGGATGAGATGAGATTTGAGTCGGGCATGACGCGCGCGACCATGCGCTGGCAGGCGCGTTGCGAACGGCTGCAT
This sequence comes from Terriglobales bacterium, assembly GCA_036392935.1. GTDB lineage: Bacteria > Acidobacteriota > Terriglobia > Terriglobales > Acidobacteriaceae > DASVWZ01. The sequence continues at coordinate 10,690 of DASVWZ010000177.1, forward strand.
GTGCAGCGGGCAGGTAGGGTGATCACTACCAGCCAGTATGCGGCGGGACGGATTCGCGAGCTGTATGGATTTAGCGGCGAGGTTGCGATTGTGCCGGAGTTGATTGATCTGGCGGCGTGGCAGGGTCTTTTGGCGGCGAACCAGGTTGAGCGTGAGCCGGGGAAGTTTGTGGTGCTGACGGTGTGCAGGTTTTATCCGCGGAAACGGCTGGAGGTTTTGCTGGGTGCGGCGGAGCGGCTGCGGGAGAAGATTCCGGGTTTGCAGGTGCGGGTTGTTGGCGGAGGGCCGCAGGCGGCGCGATTGCGGCGAATCTGGCGGGAGAAGAATTTGCAGGGAAGGGTGGTCTGGCTGGAGGACATCCCTCAGCTTGAATTGGTGCGTGAGTACAACCGCTGCCATGCTTTCTGCTTACCGAGCGTGCAGGAGGGTTTCGGGCTGGTGTTTCTGGAAGCCATGGCTGCGGGAAAGCCGATGGTTGCGTCGCGGGCGGGCGCCGTGCCAGAAGTTATGCCGCAGGGGCTGCTGGCGAAGCCGGATGATGAGGAAGACCTGGCGGAGAATCTTTTCAGGTTATATCGAGATGCCGAACTTCGACGGTCGCTGGCGGCGGCGGGGTTGGAGTTTGTGAAGCAGTTCGATGCGCCGCGGGTGGCGCGAGTGTTTCTGGATGCGATTGCGCCGGTGGCGCGCTATTCGGCGGCGGCGGGGAAAAGTCATGTATTCTGAAATGTGGCGACGAATGGCAGTGGAATGGTCTATCTGACGCGGAAAGCCGAGTTTGCGGCGTCGCATTATTATCACAACCCGGAGTTTTCGGCGGAGGAAAATCTGCGGCTGTTCGGGAAGTGCAACAATCCCAACGGCCACGGGCACAATTACACGCTGGAAGTGACGGTGAAGGGCGAGGTCGATCCGCGGTCGGGATTTGTGGTGGATTTGAAGCAGCTAAAAGAAGTGATGAATAGGGAAGTGCTGGATGCGATGGACCATCGCTTTCTGAATAAAGAAGTGCCGGAGTTTCTTACGAAGATTCCGACGACGGAAAATCTGGCGATTGCGATCTGGCAGCGGCTGGAGCCGAAATTGAAAGCGGCGCAGTTGCATCGGGTGCGGGTCTATGAGACGCCGGATCTGTTCGTGGATGTTTACGGGGAAGCATGAAAGCCCATCTGACGCGAAGATACATGTTCTCGGCGTCGCATCGTTTGCACAGCGACGAGATGACGGCGGCGGAGAACGAGGCGACGTATGGCAAGTGCAATAATCCGCATGGACATGGGCACAATTACACGCTGGAAGTGACGGTCAGCGGGCCGGTGGATGAGAGCACGGGGATGGTTTGCAATCTGGTTGACCTGGATGGTTTCGTGCAGCGGGAGGTTCTGGAGCGGTACGGTCATCAGAATCTGAATACGCTGCCGGAATTTCGGGATGAAGTGCCGACGACGGAAAATCTGTGCGTGGCGGTGTTTGACATTTTGCAGCGCGGGTTCCGCTTGGCGCATCTGGATAAGGTGAGATTTGAAGAGACGATGATGAATTCGTTTGAATACGCGGGAAGTTCGTAGTTTGCGATTTGTAATTTGTAATTGAATAGGGCGTCAGGCAGAGATGAAAAATTACAAATTACAAATCACCAAATTACAAACTAACCAATGAAAACTGAATCCGTTGAAAATCCGACTTTAACTTCGGCCAGCTTTGAAGAGCTGGTGCGCGAGATGATCGTGCGTCTGGGCGAAGATCCGACGCGCGAAGGGCTGGTGGATACGCCAGAGCGGGTACATCGCGCTTACGAATATTTCACGAAGGGATATCGCGAAGATCCCGAGGCCATGCTGAAAGACGCGCTGTTCAGCGTCAATTACGACGAAATGGTCATTATTAAAGACGTGGAGATGTTCAGCCTGTGCGAGCATCATATGCTGCCGTTTTTCGGCAAGGTGCACGTGGCGTATATTCCGAACGGCAAGGTTATCGGGCTGAGCAAGATTCCGCGGCTGGTTGAGATTTTTGCGCGGCGGTTGCAGATTCAGGAGCGGCTGACCACGCAGATTGCAGAGACGATTCAGAATGCGATTCAGCCGCAAGGAGTCGGCGTGGTGGTCGAAGCGCGGCATCTCTGCATGATGATGCGCGGAGTGGAGAAACAGCATTCGGCAGCGGTGACTTCGTCGATGCTCGGCTGCTTCCGCGACTCGCAGGAGACGCGAAGTGAGTTTTTGTCATTGATTCGGCAAAGGCCGAACGGGGTGTAGGGCAGGCGGTTTTGCGGTGTTAATCTGCTGCGGTTTAGTGGAGCGGTTTGCTACCCTTGTCTTCGCATGCCTCGAAAGAATTCCAAACATTCGAATGCGTCGGCGGCTCAATCGAAGCTGCGTGGGAAGATTGCGCTCGTCACAGGCGCCAGCCGCGGGATTGGACTGGCGATTGCGGAGGCGTTGGCGGCGCAAGGATGTTCGGTGGCGATTACGGGGCGGGATGAGGCCGCGCTGAAGAGGGTGGCGATGCGGCTGGCTAGGATTGGGACGGAAATTCTTCCGGCGGTTTGTGATGTGCGCGATGAAGATTCAGTCGCGGTAATGATGACTGAGGTCAAGCGAAAGTTCGGGCGCATCGACATTCTGGTGAACAATGCTGGCATCTCTCACCTGAGCACGCCCGCGGCGAAGGTTTCTCACGCTCTGTGGAAGGATGTTATCGAGACGAATCTGACGGGTTTGTTCCTCGTTACGCAGGCGGCACTGCCGCTGATGAAAAAGGGTAGCGTAATCGTGAACAATTTGTCGGTGGCGGCGAAGGTCGCGTTCACCGGAATGTCTGCCTACAACGCTTCGAAAGCTGGCGCACTGGCGTTTACCAATACCTTGCGCGAGGAACTAAGAGAGCAGGGAATTAAGGTTGTTGCTTTAATTCCTGGCGCCACTGACACAGAAATTTGGGAGACGCTGTGGCCAGAGGCGCCGCGAGAAAAGATGATGTCGGCGGAAGCGGTTGCGCAGGCGCTGATCGGCGTGCTGTCGGTTCCGGAGGATGGGACGGTGGAAGAGTTAATCATCCGGCCCAATGTTGGGTCCTTGTAAGTTCTAAGAATTGGGTGGCACTTGCGCGCCACCCGTCACCTACTGCTCGGCTTTTGGCAACTGCAGCAGCAAGCCGCCGCCCTGGCCGCTTTGAACGGTCGGAAGCTGGCCATTCCACTTCTCGATCAGCGCTCGCTGGTTTTCGAGCCTTCTTAGTTCCAATAACTGCGGCGTCAACGAGTTCTGCCGGATGCGGTTGGCATCGGCTTCGCCCTGTGCGCGCGTTACCTGCGACTTGGCATCGCCATCGGCCTCGGCAATTTTCTTGGCCGCTTCGGCCTGCGTGGTCGCGAGTTCATTCTTAGCGCGCTCGGCTTCCTGGATCGCCTGGGCTTTTGCCGTGATCGCCTGCGCAATGACTGACGGCACGCGCGGCGCGCCGATGAAGCCAAATTGCTGCACGCCAACGCCAACGTTCGCCACCTTATCCTGGATCTGTTTTTCAACTTTTCCCAGAAACTCGGCCTTCTTCTCGCCATAGACATCCTCCACGGTGTACGCGGAAGCGACTTCGTTCAGCGAGTTGCGAACGATGTCGCGCAGAATGCCATGGGTGAAGCGGTCGAGATTATTCACCCGATACTTCACGTAAAAGTCCGGCACCTTGCTCGGTTCAATCGCATAGGACAAAGAAACATCGGCGAAAATTTCCATGCCCTCCTTGCTGTTGAAGCCCATTTCTTCGTTCAGCGGGTTGCCTTCGTTTACATTCTTCGTCCATTTGACGGTTTGCACGTAGGTCGGGAACTCGATGACCTGCGTGGTCAACGGGCTGTAAACCACCCATCCGGTGCGCACGGGAATTTCCGATGCGCCGCGCTGGCTGCCCGCCAGGTTTACTTCCACGCCGACGTAACCGGCTTCAATTCTGGTTACGCTGACCAGCAGGCTCGAAATCAGCCAGAGGCCGATCAACACGGCGGCGATAATCAACAGTGGAGCCAGGAATTTCCGCCCGGAAAAACCTGGAACCATGTTGATGGTGTGTCGATTGCTGTCACGATCATTGTCAAATATCGTCATAGTCTCCTCCAGATCGTGTGCACAGCCACTGGCACGATCACCAGAAGTGTAAAGATCAAAGCGAGTCCGCCGATTACGGCACTATCGCGAGGCTGATTCAGGAAGTGGAACGCCTCGAGAAGCACCGCATAAGCAGCCAGACATACTAACAGCGTCGCCATCAGGCGAAAGTGATGTCGCATGTTTTTCTCCGGGAGTTCAGGCCTGGGGAAGAATTGTTCTTAACCTGGGAATTACCGGACGCGGCTTGAGAAGGTCGTCAGCATGGCTACAAACCATCCTTTCAACGACAATATGTGGATGGTGGAATTGTCCGCTCGGATTCAGAGTAGATCTTCCATCGAATCATCGAGTTGCAGTTTTTGCAGTGTACATACAATTAATGTACACTGGCTACAGTGAAGGATGCTTGCGAGTTCGATTGGGACGAGCAGAACGAAAGGCATCTGGCCAGACACGGCATCAGTCGCTCGGACGCGGAGGATATATTTTACGGAAACCACCTGCTAATTGAGTATCAAGTGGGAGGAAACGAACAGCGCTGGATTGCGGTTGGCGCGACTCGCACCGGCCGGATTCTGGAAATTGTGTTCACGGTTCGCTCCGAGGCGATCCGCACGATCACAGGATGGCAGGCAGAAAAAGAAACCGCTGAATTGTATTTAAAGGAGTGGGGGATCGAGTAACCATGGCAAAGGCAAAGATCAAGACTGCGATGATCCCGAAATTTGCGAGCGAAGCAGAAGAAGCGGCTTGGTGGGACGCGCATCGTTCTGATGTCGAGACAGAAATCCGGCACAGGATAAAGCAGAAGCGCATTCTGACGCTGGGCGATTTGCAGCAGAGGCCAAGACCCACGGAGCCGATTACGCTGCGAATTTCGAAGGATGATCTGGCGATGGCTCGCCGTCAGGCCGCTCAAAAGGGGTTGGGGTACCAGACTTATATCAAGATGCTGCTCAAGGGCGCGCTCGCGACAAATCTGCAGGAGCCAGAGCAGAACATGAACCGCCCAACGCACGAACGCCGGTCTTTGAGGAAGTGAGCGACTTCGTAACCCTGTTTTAGAACGCGTCGATCCCAGTCACACTCGCCCCGATGATCAGGGTGTGGATGTCGTGCGTGCCTTCGTAGGTCTTTACCGATTCCAGATTCATCATGTGACGCATGAGCGGGTATTCGTCGGCGACTCCGTTTGCGCCCAGAATGTCGCGGCCCATGCGAGCGCATTCGAGCGCCATCCAGACATTGTTTCGCTTGGCCATAGAGATGTGCTGGTGCTCGACCTTGCCTGCGTCTTTGAGCCGCCCGACTTGCAGGACGAGCAGTTGGCCCTTGGTGATCTCGCTGATCATCCAGGCTAGCTTTTCCTGCACCAGCTGGCGCGAGGCAATGGGCAGGTCGTGGAACTGCTTGCGTATCTGGGAATATTGCAGGGCGCAGTCGTAACAGGACATGGCCGCTCCCACCGCGCCCCAGGCGATGCCGTAGCGCGCCTGGTTCAGGCACATCAGCGGAGATTTCAGGCCGCCGCTCTGAGGAAGCAGATTCGATTCGGGGATGCGCACATCCTGCATCGATAGTCCCGAGGTCACTGACGCGCGTAACGACCACTTGCCGTGAATGTCTTGTGCCTTGAAGCCCGGCCGGTCGGTTTCGACAATGAATCCGCGAATCTTGTTGTCTTCGTCCTCGACCTTTGCCCAGACAACGGCGACGTCGGCGATGGAGCCCGAGGTGATCCACATTTTTTCGCCGTTGAGGACGTATTCTTTCCCGGATTTCTTGGCGCGGGTTTTCATGCCGCCGGGATTCGAGCCGAAACCGGGTTCGGTCAAGCCGAAGCATCCCAGCTTTTCGCCTGACTGAAGCGCGGGAAGCCACTTTTGTTTCTGCTCATCGCTGCCGAAGGCGTAGATGGGGTACATCACCAGTGCCGACTGCACGCTTACGAACGAACGCACGCCGGAGTCGCCGCGCTCCAGTTCCTGCATGACCAGGCCATACTCTACGTTCGACATTTCCGCGCAGCCGTAACCTTTGAGGCTGGCGCCGAAGAAGCCGAGATCGGCCATCGGCTTGACTAGTTCGCGCGGGAAGCGGCCGGCCCGATTGCACTCTTCAATAATTGGGATGAGATTCTCTTCGATGAATTTGCGGGTGGTATCGCGAACCAGGCGCTCATCGTCGGTCAGCAGGCCGTCGAACTGCATGAAATCAACTCCTCGGAATTTCAGGGCCATGGGAAAGCTCTTTTCTATCGGAAACGATCGATTCGGATGAAGGACTTCCTACGCTAGCAAAGCCCAGCAAGGGCGTCAAACCAGGCTCTGGCGTTTCGCTCCAGTGGTTTTTCTTAAGTCGCCGTAGTTTTTTTTAAGACAAGGGCCTCGGGCAAATCTGAAATAACGTCATGCGTTGAGTGCGCCTGTAAGTCTATGCGCTGGTTGGGGATTCACGACAAATTCATTCTGCTGTAACAAAACTGTAACAAAGCGAACGTACAAAGGACGGTACCGATAATCCAAGGAGGAATCGTCGCGTGATTAAACGCATCGCGCTGTTGTGTCTCGCATTGGCAGTTCCGGCTTTTGCTCAGACCACGCTAAACGGCGCTGGGGCAACTTTTCCTAATCCTATCTATCAGAAGTGGTTCAGCGAGTATCACAAGGTTCACGGGGATGTTCAGTTTAACTATCAGTCGATCGGGAGCGGCGGCGGCATTCGTCAGGTGCTGGCGGGAACGGTTGATTTTGGCGCCACCGACGGCCCCATGTCGGATGAGCAGCTTGCCCAGTCGAAGGTCAAGATACTTCACGTTCCCACCGTGCTTGGTGCAGATGTTCCGGCCTACAACATTCCAGGCGTTAGCGCGGAACTGAAGTTCACGCCGCAGGCGCTGGCCGGGATTTTCCTGGGAAAGATCACCACGTGGAACGATCCTGCCATCGCCAGCGTGAATCCGGGAGTCAACCTTCCGAACACGCCAATCGTCGTCGTTCACCGCTCAGATGGAAGCGGCACCACCTATATCTTTACGGACTATCTCTCCAAGGTTAGCAGTGACTGGCAGTCCGGCGTTGGCAAGGGTACCTCGGTCAAGTGGCCGGTGGGACTCGGCGGCAAGGGCAACGAGGGCGTAGCGGGGATGATTCGCCAGATGCAAGGCGCCATTGGATACATCGAGCTGATTTACGCGGTGCAGAATAAAATTGCTTACGGCACGGTAAAGAATTCGGCCGGCGACTTCGTCAAGGCTGACTTGAACAGCGTGACCGCCGCCGCGGGCTCGGTAAAGAGCATGCCGGCTGACTTCCGTGTATCGATCACGAACGCTCCCGGCAAGGATGCTTACCCCATCTCCAGCTTTACGTGGCTGCTGATCCCGGCCCAGTCCAAAGATCCGGCCAAAGGCAAAATCCTCGGTGAGTTTCTCAGCTGGATGGCCGACGCCGGGCAGAAGATGACCGCCGATCTGACGTATGCTCCGCTTCCCGAAAGCGTTGTGGCAAAGGTTAAAGAAGAGATCAAGCAGGTGAAGTAAGAAGTCACTCGCAGTTAATGAAATAAGGCACCCCGACAGAAGGCAAAAAGGAGAAGAAATGAAGTCCATGTTCCGGTTGTTCATCCTAGCGCTTTGTGCGACAACGGTTGTGGCGCAGACTTCCACCAAGAAGAAATCGGCCACCGTTAGCGCAAGCGATGTGCAGCAGTTGAAAGACGCGTTGGCTTCCCAGCAGAAGCAGATCCAGCAACTGACGCAGCAGTTGCAGCAAAGCAATCAGAATTGGCAACAGACCCAGCAGCAGTTGCAGCAGGCACAGCAGGCCGCGGCTGATGCTCAGTCCAAGGCCTCGCAAGCTGCTTCCCAGGCCGGGCAACAGCAGCAGGCAGTCACCGATCTCGGATCTCAGGTTTCAGACCTGAAAACCAACCAGACGGCTACTGCCCTCAGCCTGCAGGAAACCCAGAAGAATATGAAAGACGCGATGGACAGCCCGGCGGCCATTCATTACAAGGGCATCACGATTACCCCGGGCGGGTTCCTGGCGTCAGAAACTGTATACCGCTCCCACGCGACGGGATCGGACATCAACACTCCGTTCAATTCGATCAGCTTCGGAGGCGCGTCCCAGGCTGCGATGTCGGAATTTTTTATGTCCGGCCGGCAGTCGCGTCTCTCCATGCTGGCAGAAGGCAAGCTGGACACGGCCACGATGCGCGGTTATGTTGAGACTGACTTTCTGTCCGCCGGCGTGACCTCGAACAACAACCAAAGCAACAGCTACACCCTCCGCTTCCGTCAGGCGTTCGCGCAGGCGGCGTTGAACAGCGGCTGGACCTTCACCGGTGGTCAGATGTGGAGTCTGGTCACTGAAACCAAGAAAGGTGTCGACAACCGGACTGAAGCGCTTCCCATGACCATCGACCCTCAATATACGGTTGGTTTCAGTTGGGCGCGCCAGGCGGGTTTCCGCGTTTCCAAGTCCATCGGCGACAAATACTGGATCGCGGGTTCGATCGAGGATTCGCAGATCACGCTGGGCGGTCATGGAGCCAGCAACAACTTCCTGATTGGACAACAGGGCACCAGCGGTGGACTTTACAACCCGACTTCGACCTATTCCTATAATCAGAGCCCGGATTTCATTATCAAACTCGCGGCTGAGCCGGGCATCGGACACTATGAACTGTTCGGAATCATCAGCGACTTCCGCGATCGCCTGTTCCCCTGCGCGACCACATCGAGCACCGGAAGCTGCGGTGGCAAGACCGGCCCCAGTGCATTGGGCGCCTATAACAATTCAGGCTGGGGCGGCGGCATTGGCGCCAACGCTCGAGTAACCTTCCAGAAGCATTTCGACTTTGGTTTGCACTTCCTCGGCGGCAACGGTGTCGGCCGTTACGGCACTGGCGGCTTGCCGGATGTGATCGCTCGCCCCGATGGCGTACTGGTTCCGTTGCGCGAATACCAGGGCCTGGGAACTCTCGAGTGGCACAGCAAGAAATGGGACATCTATCTCAACGGTGGCGCTGAGTACGCGGGACGTCACTGGTTCCTGAACGGCGCCAGCGAGGTAGGGTATGCGTTGCCAAATAACGTTCCCTCGGGTTGCAATACGGAAACACCGCCGGCAGCTACCACCGTCACGGTCGTTACTCCTCCGACCACCACGGGTGGAAATACCGGTACCGCCAGCATTCCGGTTCCGGGTTCGGTGGGCACACCGCTTTCAGGCGGATTCAACCCGGGCAGCTTGTCGAAATGCACGGTGGATACGCGCGTACTGGTCGAAGGCACGGGCGGCTTCTGGTACCGCTTCTACAGCGGTCCGAAGGGCCGTTTCCAGGTCGGCTCGCAGTATTCATACTTGCTGCGCAACGCGTGGGGTGGCAGCGGCTTCAGCCCCTCCGCCAATGACAGCATGTGGTTCACCTCAATGCGTTATTACCTCCCGTAAGAAACTCGCATGATGCTCAGGCGCCGGCCAAAACCGGCGCCTTTTTTTTGACTGAAAGGCTCAGGTTCCGGTGCTTGGAACATTCCTGCGTCTGTGCCTTATACTGTGGATTCTGGGATCGCGACAGTCTCGGGTGAAATCTAAAAAACTTTCTGAGTCGTCTGCCCGTAAAAGCAATGGCCGCCAGCTCTTCTTCTAATCCGAGCCAGTTCATCAACCGCGAAGTATCGTGGCTGGCCTTCAACTGGCGCGTGCTCGAAGAGGCCCAGGATTCCTTGAATCCACCTTTGGAGCGCGTCAAGTTCCTGTCGATTACCGCCAGCAATCTAGACGAATTTTTCGAAGTGCGTGTTGCCGGGCTGGTGCAGAAAATTGAAGACGGTTACCGCGAGACTGGTCCCGACGCCATGAGCCTCAGAGAGCAATTGGACCGGCTCGCAAAACTGACGCATGAATTCGTCGATGAACAATATCAGTGCTGGAATGAGCAGATTCGCCCGCTTCTGGCCCAGAATCGAATTCGCGTCCTGACTGTCGATCAACTCGGGCCCGCGGCGAGGGCTTTTGTTGAGGATTATTGCGAGAAGCAGTTGGATATGCTGCTTACGCCGGTCACCGTCGATCCGGCGCATCCATTCCCGCGGGTGATTAACAAGGCCCTTTGTGTGGCGTTTCTTTTGCGCCGCAGGCGACGATCCTCGATGACTTATGTCGGCGTGGTTACGGTTCCGCGAGCCTTGCCGCGATTGATTCGCCTGCCGTCGGAAGATACTGTCGATTTTATCTTTCTGGCCGACCTGGTCGCGCACCATGCGTCGCGCATGTATTACGGCTACGACATTATTTCAACGGCGCCTTTCCGTGTGACCCGCAACAGCAACTTGTATCTGGCGGAAGAAGAGTCGCGCAGTCTTCTCGACTCCGTCCGCACCGAGTTGCACAATCGCCGTAAAGGTGATGCTGTCCGACTGGAGATTGAAGCCGAGGCCGATCCTGAGATCGTCGACCGCTTGCGCACCAACTTCGAGCTCGACCCATGGCAGGTATATCGCGTCGATGGACCGGTGAATCTGTCCCGTCTTTTTAATATCTACGATCAGACGGATCGTCCGGACCTGAAAGACAAACCTTACCAGCCGCGCGAGCTGCGGTTGACCGGAAAATCGCAGGATCTGTTTGAGGAACTGCGCCGGCACGACATCCTCTTGCATCATCCTTACGACTCCTACGACGCCGTGCTGTCGTTCATCGAGTCCGCCGCGGAAGATCCGCGCGTTGCGTCAATCAAGCAGACTTTGTATCGCACCAGCGAAAAATCACCCATCGTTTCTTCGCTGATGGCTGCGGCCGAGAAGAAAGAAGTTACTGCGGTGGTCGAATTGAAAGCCCGATTCGACGAAGCGTCAAACATCCGCTGGGCGCGCGATCTGGAGGACGCGGGGGTTCAGGTGTTTTATGGACTGGTGGGACTGAAGACGCATTGCAAGCTGACTTTGCTGGTGCGCAATGATCCCGACGGCGTGACGCGCCGCTACGCTCACCTTGGCACCGGAAATTACAACGCGACCACCGCGCGGATTTACACGGACCTCAGTCTTTTCACCGCCGATCCCGAGATCACCAGCGCCGTACACGACGTGTTTAGTTTTCTTACTGCGTACGCCGAACACCCCAACTATGATCCCTTGCTGGTCGCCCCGCTCGATTTGGCAGAGCAATGTCTCGCCCTGATTGCTCGGGAAGCCGAGCACGCTCGCGCTGGCCGGCCGGCCCGTATCATCGCCAAAATGAACGCGCTGCTCGATCGCAATATAATTAGCGCGCTCTATGCGGCATCGCAGGCAGGGGTGAAAATCGATTTGATCGTCCGAGGAATGTGCGCACTGCGCCCGGGTGTTCGGGGTGTCAGTGATCGAATCACAGTCCGTAGCATCGTTGGCCGTTTTCTCGAGCACAGCCGCATCTACTGCTTTGCCAATGGCGGCGACGAGCAGATCTACCTGGGAAGCGCCGACTGGATGCCGCGCAATCTTTACGAGCGCGTCGAGGTGTTATTTCCCGTGAAGGACCTATTGCTCCGTGAGCGCGTGCGCAACGAAATTCTCGCGGCGTACATGGCCGACAACATGAAGGCCAGAATTCTGCAGCGCGACGGCTCTTATCTGCGTGCCTGGCGTCTGCAGGGCCGTCGCAGACCGCCGGTCGGTTCCGCCGCATTCAATGCTCAAGAGTTTCTGATTGCGCTGGCGGAAGGACGGGAAACTCTGGACGACATTCCCACTGATCCAACCCCCCGCGGCCGCCGAACTGCCGTTGCGAGGGAACATTAACCAGCCATGATCATTTACTTTCTACGTCACGCCAGCGCCGGCGAACCCTACGTCAATCCCAAGAAAGACGAAAAACGCGCTCTCGACAAAGACGGCATTGTGCAGTGTGGAGTTGTTGGCCGCGCCCTGGTTGCCCTGGATGCCAGCGTGGATTCCATCATCTCCAGTCCGCTCAAGCGTTGTGTGCAAACCGCGTCGCTGGTGGGCAACGAACTGGGATACGAAGGCAAATTGCAGTTCTCCGACGCTTTGCGTCCGGGCGCACCCTATGCCGAATTTCGCCGCTTGATCGAGAAATGCGCGCGGCAGGAAGCGATTATGGTGTGTGGCCACAATCCCAATCTCAGCGAGTTCCTGGGAAAAATCATCAGCGAGCCCGGCCGCGAGGCGAGCATCGAAATCAAGAAGGGTGGGGTTGCGAAAGTTGAACTTGGCCGCAACGCGGGGAACCTGATGTGGTATGTGACGCCGAAAGCTCTGCGCGCTCTTTACGCGGCAGCGGCGGACAGTTCGCGCCCAAAAACTTCGCGGAAATAGCTTTTTTCTTTTTCCACCGCCCACAACTCAAGATCGCCACTGCTGCGCATTCTGCGCGTGAGTTTTAGCCGGACCTCTCCATCGTGCACAGCGACCTTGGCCGCTCGGATGGCCCCGCTCCGGCTTAAATTTAATGCCCGAGCCAAACGAAGCAGCAGGGAAGCCTTGGGAATTAATTTTTGATCGACCGGCAATAGCAGCTTGATCGGACTGTCATCCGGCATTGGCCGCGATTTTCCCAGATAACGCGCAATCGCGGCGATGATCTGCCTCTGCTCCGGCGTGTAACCCAGAATTTCCGAGTGAGAAATAATGTAATACGTATGCCGGTGGTGGCCGTTCCGGTTCACGAAATCGCCGACTTCATACAGCATGGCCGCCGCTGAGAGCCACTCTTTGTATTCGGCAGGCAGTTGATGAACCGACCTTAACCCGCTAAAAAGGTGCATCGCCATTTCACGCACTTGCAGAGCGTGTTGCATATCCACGTGATAATGGGCGACTGCATTTCGAATTGAATCCCACCGTTCGGATTCAATTTGCTGGCCTCCACGCGTGCCGCGATCGTATTCGGCGGCCATGAGCGCCAGCAATCCGTCACGCAAGCCCAATGGCGAATATCGGAACCCAGGTAACTGGCACCGTTCCAGCAGTGCGCTGTAAACTGCTGCGCCGGCCACGATGATCTCAGCGCGTCTCGGCCCAACGCCGGTCAGTTGTTTGCGTTCATCGGTCGAGAGTCGCGCCAGCAGCTTGGCGATCCGCCGCATCTGCGCCCGCGAAACCGTTGTTGCCCGCGACGGCTGGGTCTTGTACAGCCCGTGACAAACGGCCGCCAGAGCCTCGGCTGTACCCGAGGTGGCGATCACCACCTTCGGCCGCACGCGCTTGATGCGCTCTTCACTTCGCCGCACTTCGCGCCCGATGAATCCCTGCATCTGGCTCAGTTCTGATTTCCGCGGCGGATCGTGGTGCAAGAACTGCTTGGTCAATCGCACCGCTCCGAGCGGTAAACTCACGGTGCTGCGAATGTGGCCGCCGTCAGAGATCGTAACTTCACAACTGCCTCCGCCCAAGTCCACCATCATCACGGTGGAGGTGGAGATTCTCAAATTTGAAACCAGTCCCAGGTGGATGAGGCGCGCTTCTTCGAGTCCGGAGATAACTTCGACATCCCACCCTGTCGACGACCGCACCCACTCGGTGAACGCCTGTGAGTTCCGCGCATCGCGCAAGGCGCTGGTTGCGACTACGCGCACATGGTCGGCGCCCAGGCGCTGCACTGTACGGTGAAAGCGGCGCAGTACTTTGATGGTGCTGGCAATCGCCTCGGGAGAAAGAAACCCTCCCTGAAATACCGACTCGCCGAGCCGCGTCACTTCGCGGTCTTCATGGACTTCCTGCAAACGATGACGTGTGAGGCGGGCAATTTTCAGCCGGACCGAATTCGATCCGATGTCAACGGCTGCGAAGGTTGGCATGGGCAGACCAAGTAGTGTACTCTGCGCTGCCGCGCAATGGACGGAAAACCTAACAGAATAAGCCGTTTTGCGCGCCTTTTAACACTCCTGTAACATGCCTCTGCTAGCGTCAAAACGATGGCCGAACCTGCCTTCGGAGCGCCTCGTTTGGATGCACCTCAGCCTGTTGCCGAGCCGCAACTCGTTACCCGCCCGCGGGTCGAAAACCAGCCCTTGATCAAGGCCGGAAGCAGCCACATCGCCGACGAAATATTCCGCTATGCCATGCTGGCCTGCGGCTTATGCGTGCTCGCCCTGGTGGCGATCATCATTTATGAGCTGTGCAAAGGATCGAAGCTGTCCTGGCACGCCTTCGGATTCAGCTTCTTCTTTCGCAGCGAGTGGGATCCCGTCAACGAACAGTTCGGCGCCTTGCCTTTCGTCTACGGAACGATTGTTTCTTCCATTCTCGCTCTGGTTCTCGCGGTTCCCCTCGCCGTGGGCGTTGCGATTTTCATTACCGAGATGTGCCCGCGAAGCCTGAAGGGGATTTTGGCGTTCACCACTGAACTGCTCGCCGCCATTCCCAGCGTGATCTATGGCCTGTGGGCGATCTTCGTTCTCGTCCCGCTTTTGCGCCAATACGTGCAACCGTGGCTGGCGCGCTATTTCGGATGGACCACGCTGTTTAGCGGCCCGCCGTATGGAATCGGCATGCTGGCGGCTGGAATCATTCTGGCCATCATGGTCGTGCCCATCGTCTCCTCGATCACTCGGGAGGTTATGACGGCCGTTCCGCAGCAGCAACGTGAAGCTGTGCTGGCGCTGGGCGCTACCCGTTGGGAGATGATTCGCACCGGAGTCCTTCGCAATGCGCGTGCCGGAATTCTTGGCGGCGTCATCCTCGGTCTGGGCCGGGCACTCGGAGAAACCATGGCCGTGACGATGGTGATCGGCAATCGTCCCGATATTGCCAAATCGTTGTTCGCTCCCGGCTACACCATGGCCAGCGTCATTGCCAACGAATTCAGCGAGGCCACCAGCGACACTTACTTGAGCGCGCTCGTGGAGGTTGGCTTGGCGTTGTTTTTGGTGACCATCATTGTGAACATCCTCGCGCAATTCCTGGTGTGGAGCGTCACCCGCGGCATGCCGGCGAGGTCCAATGCCTGAGCCAACGTCGATTCCGGTTCGTTTCACTACGGCTCCGGTTAGTTTGTACCGGCGCGCCGTCAACCTGGCGATGACGTCGGCAGCCGGTCTGGCAGTAGTTCTGGTGCTTTTGCCGCTCGGCGCAATCTTTGCCTACCTGGTTTACAAAGGCGTTGGAGCTCTCAATTGGGATTTCCTCACGCAGATACCGAAGCCGCCTGGAGAACCCGGGGGAGGCATGGCCAATGCCATCGCTGGCACCGGTTTGATTCTTTTGATCGCCAGTTGCATGGGCGTTCCCATCGGCATCGGCGCGGGAATCTATCTCGCCGAATATGGCCGTGACCGCTTCGGAGACTTGATCCGCTTTACCGCCGATGTCCTCAACGGCGTGCCCTCAATCGTCGTCGGCATCGTTGCGTACAGCATCGTGGTGTTGACCCAGGGACATTTTTCAGCATTGGCGGGTGGCGTTGCCCTGGCCATAATGATGATCCCGACGATCACCCGCGCGACCGAAGAGATGTTGTTGCTCGTTCCCAACGCAGTTCGCGAAGCCGCTTACGGGCTTGGTGTTCCGCGATGGCGCACGACTCTTTCCATCACTCTCCGCACCGCGACTTCCGGCGTTATCACCGGCGTGATGCTTGCTTTCGCCCGCGTCGCCGGAGAGACCGCTCCGCTTTTGTTTACCGCATTCGGCAATCAATATTGGAATTGGAAGCTCAATCAGCCGACCGCTGCGCTTTCTCTGCAGGTCTACAACTACGCAATCTCGCCTTTCGACGAATGGCACAAGCAGGCTTGGGCGGGCGCATTGATTCTCATCGTTCTGATCGTGGTCGCCATCAGCGCGGTGCGTATTGCTGCCAGTCGCGGTATGCTCAAAGGGGCAAGCTGATCCATGGGTGTTGGCATCAAAGTCGAGCATTTGAACGCCTGGTTTGGCAAGACCCAGGCGCTGCACGACATCAACATGAACGTGCCCGCCAACCACGCCACTGCGGTCATCGGCCCCTCCGGTTGCGGCAAGTCGACTTACGTACGCTGCCTGAATCGCATGCACGAGACCATCCCCGAGGCGCGCGCCGAAGGCCGTGTCGCTATCGGCGATCTCGACGTCTACAACGGCACTCCCGCTGTGCAGATTCGCCGCCGCATCGGCATGGTATTTCAGAAACCCAATCCGTTTCCGACCATGTCGATCTACGACAACGTCGCCGCCGGGCTGAAGCTAAACGGCTTTCGTGACCGCCGCCGCCTCGACGAAATTGTCGAGCGCTCGCTCAAACTCTCCGCGCTTTGGGATGAAGTCAAAGACAATTTGCGCAAGAAATCCGGCGCCAGCCTTTCCGGTGGCCAGCAGCAGCGGCTTTGCATCGCGCGTGCTCTTGCCGTCCAGCCCGAAGTCCTGCTGATGGACGAACCGTGTTCCGCGCTCGATCCCATTTCCACCGGCAAAATCGAAGAGCTGATTTTCGAACTCAAAGAGAATTTCACCATCGTGATCGTCACTCACAACATGCAGCAGGCCTCGCGCGTCGCCGAATTTACCGGCTTTTTCCTGCTGGGCAAGTTGATCGAGTTCGATCGCACTGAGAAAATCTTTACCACTCCGTCCGACAAACGGACCGAGGACTACATCACAGGCAGGTTTGGATAATGCGTACCCGTTTCCAGCAGGGGCTGGATGAACTTCGGAACCGCTTGCTCCGCATGGGCGGGCTGGCTGAACAAGCCGTCGATCGCGCTTGCCAGGCGTACATCGAGCGTGACCTCGGGCGCTGCCAGATGGTGCTTGAAGGCGAATCCCAGATTAATTTGATCGAGCGCGAAATCGACGAGTTGGCCTTCGATCTTCTGGCCATGCAACAGCCCATGGCGGTCGATCTGCGCTTCATCCTTGCCGTCACCAAAATCAATTCTGATCTCGAGCGCGTCGGCGATCAGTCGGTCAACATCGCCGAACGCGTCATGGACATGGTCGAACTGCCCAAGGCCGACCTTCCGGTTGACATTCCCCGCATGGCCGCCGCGGTTTCCGCCATGGTACGCCGGTCGCTCGAATCCTTTATTGAAGGCAAGGCCGAACTTGCACAAGCTGTCCTCGAAATGGACAACGTCATTGACCGTATGAAAGACGAAGCCTTCGTCAGCCTCGTCAAGAGCATGAATGACACACCCGAGATCACACGTCAGGCGCTCGATGCCTTGCTCATCGCCCGCAATCTGGAGCGTGTGGCCGATCACGCCACCAACATTGCCGAAGATGTCATCTTCTGGGTGCGCGGCGCCGACGTTCGTCACAACGTGAACAACGGCCCGCAGCCGGTGCCTGACGCCGCGGAAAGTTAAACTGCTGTGTCGTGGAGTTACTCGTCCTCGGTGGCTTGCTTCCTTTGTGCCATGTGAACCCGTGCGTTTTGCTTTCCGGTGAATTTCTCCGTGCCTCTGTGCCTCCGTGGTTAGGAAGCCCGAGCATCGCTGCTATAATCGCGTTTCCTTTTTCGTTGGAGAAGCCTTGGCCTACGACGACTTGCGAGCCTGGATCGGCGCCCTTGAACGCGCTGGCGAACTGAAGCGCATCCACATCGAAGCCGATCCCATCCTTGAGATCACCGAAATCACCGACCGGGTCTCGAAATCCGGCACTGGAACGGGTGCCCCATCCTTCCCCGGTTTTGGAAAGGGTGGGCCGGCATTGCTTTTTCAAAGCCTCAAAGGCTATCCCGGCGCGCAGTTGCTGATCAATCAGTTTGGCTCGGCTCGGAGGATGAACCTTGCTCTCGAGGTTGACTCGCTCGACGACATCGCCGGCCGTATCCGTCAGTTCATGGACGTGAAATCCCCGCAGGGTTTCCTCGACAAAGTCAAAATGCTGCCCATGCTCGCCGAGATGGGCAAGTTCTTTCCGAAAACCGTTTCCGCCGGCCCATGCAAAGAAGTCATCAAGCGCGACAAATTTTCTTTGCTCGATTTCCCCATCCTCAAATGCTGGCCCAAGGATGCGGGCCGCTTCATCACGCTGCCTTGCGTCATCACCCGCGATCCCAAGAGCGGCAAACGAAATGTCGGTATGTACCGCATGCAGATTTATGACGATCGCACTGCCGGCATGCACTGGCAGCGCCAGAAAGTCGGCGCCGAACACTACCGCGAGATGTTGCGTCAAGCCGCCCAGGAAAAGAATCACGTAGGGACGGACGCCCCCGTCCGTCCGGCGGGGCAACGCCCCGCAGATTTTTCATCCGCGGTCGACATCATGGCCCGCACCTGCGGCGGCCAGGTTCTTGCCAGCGATCAACCCTCCGGCAGAATGGACGTCGCCGTCGCTATCGGAACCGATCCCGCCGTGACTTTTTCTGCGATCGTCCCCGCTCCACCCGACGTCGAGGAGTACCTGATCGCCGGCTTCCTTCGTCAGAAGCCGGTCGAACTGGTCAAGTGTGAAACCGTCGATCTCGAAGTCCCGGCCTCGTCAGAAATCGTTCTCGAAGGCTACGTCAACCTCGAGGAACTCCGCACCGAAGGTCCATTCGGCGACCACACCGGTTTTTATTCGCTTGAAGATCTTTATCCTGTCTTCCATTGCACCTGCATTACGCACCGTAAGGATCCCATTTACGCCACCACCATCGTCGGCAAGCCGCCGCAGGAAGACGCTTGGATGGGCAAGGCAGTCGAGCGAATCTTCCTGCCGCTCATGAAGCTCACCATTCCGGAACTCGTCGATATCAACCTGCCGGTCGAAGGCGTCTTTCACAACCTGATGATCGTCTCCATCCGCAAATCCTATCCCGGCCAAGCCCGCAAAGTGATGAACGCCGTCTGGTCGCTCGGCCAGGCCATGTTCACCAAATGCATCATCGTGGTCGATGAAGACGTGAACGTGCAGGACGTCGGTGACGTCACGCTCAAGGCTTTGAACCATATCGATCCCGAGCGCGACATTCAATTTACTCTCGGCCCCGTCGACTCGCTCGACCACGCCTCGCGCTTGCCCAACTACGGATCGAAAATGGGCATCGACGCCACCCGCAAATGGCCGACCGAAGGCTTCACTCGTCCCTGGCCCGATGAAATTGTGATGGACGCAAAAACCAAGTCGCTCGTCGACAGCAAATGGTCCGCGTTAGCTAAAGAGTTGGGGATTGGCTAATCACGCCGACCGGTTAGTAACCTAACTTGCCCGCAATCCAATAATCCACACTGAACCTGCCCGGGCCCGCGCAAATGAACCATATAAAGAAGAGCACGTACAACACTTCGGGAAGGTAGAGGAAATCGTCGAGCCAGTTAATCGGCGGAAGGCCTTTGGGCAGCGTTCCCACCGCGCTCGTAATCGTGGCGACGGTCATATCAATCGCTAAAGCCACGCTCGCCGGAGTCGATAGAAATCCCACCGCAACCATCGATCCGCAAACGAATTCGACACTCGCCACGAAATAAGCCGTCTGCCTGGGAAACGGCGCACCGGCCTGAACCAGCGTGTCGTAAACCGGCTTGGTGCCGCCTGGAACAAACAGTTTGTTCCCTCCCGAAATAGCGAAGAACAGCCCGATAGAAAGCCGCACCAGCAGAATCGCGTATTGCTCCAAGTCGCCGCTGCCGCGCAGCACAAACTGGATCAACTCTTTCCAATCCATCTTTGTCCTTTCTATCCCGACAAACCGACAATCGTGCTGCGATCCGAAAATACCAGTGCAGTTAGCGCGTCACTGCACTTTGAGGTTGCGCAGGTCTATCCATCCGTTCTTCATAAGGAGCGCGTGCCGGGCTGGCCACAAACGGATCGGCAAAGTACTGCGTCTCGCGCGCAACCTTGTCGCCGCTGAATTCCATAATGCTCACCGTGTACGACGGCTTGCTGTCATACCACAGAATGAACTCGGTGACCCAGAGCGCACCGCTGCCAAGGATTCGCTGCACCGTAAAACGCTTTTTGTTTGGCTGGATGGTGCGGGTGATCTGTATATTCTTGCGGCCGCGTATGCGCTCGCCCGACTGCGGATACTCAAGCACCGCGTCGTCGAGATAGATGCGATGCTCGGTTTCGAAATCGTTGGCGTCGGACGCCGCCCAATGCTGATCGAGCGCCGCCCGGATCTGTTCGTCCGCCATCTCACCCTCCTGCGATGGGGAGAAGCTTAGACTCCCGAACGGCCCAATGGCAAGGGGTCAGACGATGTGCTCGAAAGACGTCACGTCTTCGTCTGAGAAGTGCTGGCGAACGCTAGTATTTGAACGACTCAAGCTCCGACGCCGTATTGGAGGGCTCGGCGATGATCACTAGAAATCCGGTTCGCGTCGAAGGATTCAGCACAATGCGCGTCGGACTAACGGGAATGCGAGGAAGCGTGGTCACCGTCTCCATCAGTTTACCGGCTTCGTTGTAAACGTACACCCGCGGCTGCGGATTGTTTATATCTCCCGTCGAAGTGTACTGGGCAACCAGGAAGAGCTTGTGCACCGGGTCGAATTCAACATCATCGCCCGCCTGAATTTCGCTGGTAGCTCCCGGAAGGATCTCTTCGAATCCCGTTTGCGCCTTCAGGTTATAAAACTCCACTCCCATATCGGCCAGCGTAGTCGTGACCGCGATCCCTTTTACCGGATCGACCGCAAGCCCATTCACCTGGCCGACGCCCAGATCGTCATCGAACTCGGTGATCTTTCCAGTCGTAAGATTTACCATCGCAATGCTGCTCGCGCATGACGGTATTTTCTCCGGGCAGTCGTGCGAGTCGGCCAGCACAACCTCGTCCTTCGTGCGACCCAACGCGATTACCGGGTTAACTAGAAATTCGTCGACACTAATAATGGACGAAAGCGACACCGCCGAACTGAACGTATTGTCGGCAACATTCGAGCTGACCACATAGGAATCGCCCGCGTTCAGATCATTTTCGAATACCGCAACATTTGTTCCGCGCGCCACGCTCATCTGGGAAACACCGTAACCGCTCTTGATCGGCGGGGTCCACACACCGGTGAATTTGTTCGCGGTCAGCGGATTAAGCGTAAGGAAATTGTTTTGCCCCGCCTTCTGGAACAACACCAGCCCAAGATCGTCCCCGTTGATCTCGATTGCGGCGTAATCTTGCAGCGTTTCATTCTTTTCCGCCACCACGGCCGTAATCGCCCCGGTCTTCTGGTCGAACACTTCCACCGCCACGCGGTTCTTTCCGCCATTCTCCGCCACATACTCCGCCAGCAATCCTTCGGTGCCGTTGTGGTCAATGTCGTAGCCGAGTATCTGCCCGCCAAACTTCGGCATTACGACGACCGGAACCGCGGTGTTGCTCTTATCAACCTGCTGGCCGTCGGCGGCGTTAAGACCTAAGCCCAAAATCACGATCGCGACTACGGCGACCGTTGCGCAGAATTTCCCAAGATCAATAGCTTTCATTTTTAAGTTCATCCTCAGGCCATGGCTGGCGGTTTCTGTAATCACTTGCGCACCAACCCTAAAACCATGCCAGCAGAAGATTGTCAGCTTTTTGCAAAATCTGCGTTAACAACGCAACTAATCAGAGGATGACCCCGACCACTCCCGACCAATAGCTGATGGCCAAGAAGCTTAGGAGCTGGGAGCTACGAGCTAAGAGCTAAAAGCTAAAAGCTTCTCCAACTTGACACCCCTGCCCGCCGCTTCTTACCATGTTTTTATCATTCTTAACCCAGGGAAGTTTTCCGCCTTCGAGCGAAACAAAGCGAATACATTGTTGAAAGACCACCTGTTTTGACAAGTTACCTATGATCAAAGTTCAAGAGCTGAGCAAGCATTACGCTCGCACCCTTGCGGTTGACCACATCTCGTTCGAAGTCCCCAAAGGCCAGATCGTCGGCTTTCTCGGACCGAACGGCGCAGGCAAAACCACCACCATGCGTATGCTGACCTGCTTTCTGCCGCCGTCCGCGGGCACCGCAACCGTCGCCGGCTTCGACATCCTCGAGCAGCCGCTCGAAGTCAAAAAGCGCATCGGATATCTTCCCGAAACCCCGCCGCTCTATCCGGAAATGCGCACCGCCGACTACCTGACCTTCGTCGGCGAACTGAAAGGCCTTTCCGGCTCCGAACTCAAGAAACGCGTCGATTATGTCTGCGAACGGTGCAACGTAGCCGACGTCAAAACCAAATTGCTCGGCAAGCTTTCCAAAGGTTATCGCCAACGCGTCGGACTCGCGCAGGCCATCATTCACAATCCCGACGTCCTCATTCTCGACGAGCCCACCGCCGGCCTCGATCCCAAACAGATCAACGAAACTCGCGACCTCATCAAAAGCCTCGCCGGCGACCACACCATTATTCTGAGCACCCACATCTTGCCGGAAGTCGAGCAAACCTGCGAGCAGGTCATCATCATCAATCGCGGCAAGCTGGTCGCGACCGACTCCGTTCACAATCTTCAAGCCCGCGCCCGCGGCGCAGAATCCATCCTTGTCGAAGTCGCCGCCCGCAACGGCGAGCTTAATCTCGAAACCGTCCGCCACAAACTCGAGCAGATCGCCGGCGTCTCTCGCGCTGTGCTCAAGCACACCCACGAGCATCGCAGCGTCTTTGAAATCGAAAGCCAAAAGGGATTCGTTCGCGGCGATCTCGCCCGCGCCGTCGTCGAGTCCGGCTGGGATCTCAACGAAATGCGTCCCGCTGCCATGAGCCTGGAAGAAATTTTCCTCCAGCTTACCGGCGCCGAAAAATCCGCGCCCGCCGAAGAGCCCGTCGCCGTTGGAGAAAAACAATGAGAAATGTCTGGGTCATTTGCCGCAAAGAACTCGGCAGTTACTTCTCTTCATGGACTGCGTACCTGCTGCTCACCTTTTTCGCTCTGATCTTCGGATATTTTTTCTGGATCGCGCTCGCGAGCTTCGTCGTCCGCGGCATGGAAATGCAGATGAGCGGCCGCTCCTTTCCCATGAACCTGAACGAAATGGTCGTCCGGCCGCTGCTCTCGAACATGGCCGTGATCGGCCTTTTCTTCATCCCCATGATCACCATGCGTCTTTTCGCCGAAGAAAAGCGCAGCGGCACTATCGAACTTTTGGCAACTTCGCCGGTCAGCGATCTCTCGATCATCGTTGGCAAATGGCTCGCCGCAGTCATTCTTTACATCTGCATGCTGGCCTTCACCTCCATCAACATCGTCTTTCTCTTTAAGTACGGCAACCCTGACTGGAAGCCGCTGGCCATCAACTATCTCGGTCTGTTGCTGCTGGCCGCCGGACTGCTTGCCATCGGCACGTTTATTTCAAGCTTGACCAAGAATCAGATCATCGCCGGTGCAGCCACCTTCGCCGCCTGCCTGCTCCTCTGGGTCATCGGCTGGGTAAGCGGAACCGAAACTGCCGGCTGGGCCAAGGTCATCGCTTATTTTTCTGTCGTCGATCACTTCGAATCCTTCGCCAAAGGTGTCATCGATACCAAAGACGTGGTCTTTTATCTGACTCTCATTTTCCTTGGTCTTTTCTTCACCGCGCGCTCCATGGAATCGCTGCGCTGGCGTTCATAAGGACGGAGGTCATAAAACTTTGAAATCAGAATTATTGAAAGCTCGGCAAACCAAATACGGCGCGTATCTCGTGGTCTATCTGCTCATCGTTCTCACCGGCGTGGCCATCGCCAACATTCTCGCCGACCGCTACAACAAGTCCTACGACGCCACTTCCAACAAGCGTTACAGCTTGTCCGATCAGACCGCCAAGATTGTTAAAGGACTCACGCAGGACGCGACGATTACTTATTTCAACCAGTCCTCCCGTTTCGAAGAAGGCAAAGACCTGCTCGACCAATACGCCAACCTCTCGCGCAAGGTCCACGTCACCTACGTCGATCCCGATAAAGACCCGCAGGCCGCCCGCGCCGCCGGCATCAAAAGTTATCCCACCGCGATCGTTAAAATCGGCGACCGCAGCGAAGAAGCCCGCAGCATGACCGAAGAAGGCATTACCGGCGCCTTCATTCGCGACCTGAAAAACACCACCCGCACCGTGTGCTTCGTCACCGGCAGCGGCGAGCACCGCGTCGACGACAGCGACCGTAACGGCTACTCCAAGTTCAAAGAAGTCCTCGGCAAAGACGAATACGGCACCAAGTCCGTCGATCTGCTTCAGCAAGCCGAAGTCCCCGCTGATTGCACCGTGCTGGTTGTCGGAGGACCCAGCGGCGATTATCAGCCGCCCGCCGTCGATGCCATCGCCAAGTACGTCGAAAATGGCGGTCGCGCTCTCATCATGCTCGACCCGCCGCTCAAAATCGGACGCTCCGAAATCGCCGATAACGACGCGCTCACCACCTTGCTCGCCTCCTGGGGCGTGAGCGTGCAGAAAAATCTGCTGCTCGATCTCAACCCTATCGGCCAGCTTGTCGGCCTCGGCCCGGAAGTCGCCCTCGTCACCACCTACGATTCCCACGCCATCGTGAACGAGATGCGCGGCACCGCCACCGGCTTCCCGCTGGCCCGCTCGCTCGAAACCAAAAACACTGACAAGACTTCCGTGTCGAAGCTGTTCAGTTCGTCGCCCACCAGCGTCGCCACCACGAACTTAAGCTCCGCTTCCGTCGATCCCAACGATCCCAAAAACAAAAAAGGCCCGCTCCTGCTCGCTGCCGCCGGAACCTACAACACCGGACAGGATAAGTCGCAGGGCCGCTTCGTCGTCATCGGTGATTCGCAGTGGGCCGCCAACTCTTTCATCAGTTTCAACGGCAACCGCGACCTCGCCCTCAACGCCATGAACTGGCTTTCATCTGACGAAGACCTGATCTCGATTCGCCCCAAAACCGACGATGATCGCCGCATCACCATGACCAAATCGCAACTGATTTTGGTTCGCACCACCAGCCAATTCCTGTTGCCCATTGCCGTCGTCTTCATCGGTTTTTCGGTCTGGTGGAAAAGGAGGTAGCTTCGCGTCGGAATGAGCGAACGCTTTATGAATTGTCATCTCGACCCGATCGTTTCGGTCCGCTTGCGGACGGAAACGCGTAGTGGAGAGACCTTGTGTTTGAAGCTGCGGGTCGTGGATAAAACCTGCTAACCGCCGTAACGCTGGACAAAGACAAATGAAATTCAACGGTCTTCTCATCGCCGCCGCCATTCTGCTCGTGCTCACCGGAGCGCTCTACTACTCCAATCACCACAAGCCCGCCGACGATGCCCAAGCCTCCCTCAAACCCGCTGCGCCCAAGATTCTCACACTCTCCACCGGGGACATCACCCGCATTGACATCAAGAAACCCGACTCCGATGTCGCTGTCGCTAAGAACGCCGACAAATGGCAGATCGTCGCACCCCAGCCATTGCCTGCCGATCAAACCAATGTCAACAGTCTGGCCGCGACTTTGTCTGACTTGAACTCCGATCGCCTCGTTGAAGAAAAAGCCAATAGTAATGACCTTACGCGCTACGGCCTTGCCCAGCCCGCGATCGAAGTCTCCATCGCCGAAAAAGACAACAAAACGCAAAAGCTCCTCGTCGGTGATACCACCCCTACCAACATCAGCGTCTATGCCAAGCTCGAGGGCGACCCACGCGTCTTCACCATCGCCACCTTCACCAAGACCGCGCTCGACAAGACCGCCAACGATCTCCGCGACACCCGCCTGCTTCCCGTCGACGAAGATAAAATCAGCCGCCTGGAACTCGTCGCCAGGAACGAAGACATCGAATTCGGGCGCGATAAAGACCGCTGGCAGATTCTGAAACCCAAACCCGCCCGCGCCGACGGCTCCGCGGTCGACGAACTCGTCACCAAGCTCACCGGCGCGAAGATGGAGCTTGGCCCGACTGACGATCCCAAAAAGGACGCCGCCGCATTCGCCTCGTCCACGCCCGTTGCCACCGCCAAAGTCACCACTGACTCTGGTACGCAGCAGCTCGAACTTCGCAAAAACAAAGACGACTACTACGCCAAATCATCCGCCGTCGACGGCGTCTACAAAGTCGCCGCCGACCTCGCGCCCGCATTCGACAAAAAACTCGACGACTTCCGCGACAAAAATATCTTCGACTTCGGCTACGCCGATCCCGACAAGATCGAAATCCACGACGGCGCGAACACGCAATACCTAACCAAAGGCGGCAACAAAAAAGACTGGTTCGGACCCGACGGCAAAAAACTCGACGCCGCGGCCGTAACCTCGCTTCTCGGCGATCTCCGCGGCCTTCAGGCCACCAAGTTCGCCGACTCCGGATTCACCGCTCCCGACCTGACCATCTCCATCACCGCCAACGGCGGCAAAAACAAAGACATCGAAAAAGTTTCATTCGCGAAATCCAATTCCAACGCCGACTACCTCGCCCAGCGCGCCAACGATCCCACGCTCTACGTCCTGGCGCCGTCTTCCATCGATGACCTCCGCAAAGCCGTCGCCGACGTCAAGCCTGAACAAGCACCCAAGCCCGCCTCTGCAAAATAATTGCCTTCAGTGCTTTCCCCCGATAAACCCAGGCCGCACACTATTCCGGCCGTTCGCAATTACAATCCATCCCGCACCTGCCAACATCCAATTTTCAGGAGCCTCACCATGCACCACATCCGCGAAGAGCAACTTCCGTTCGTTGGCAGTTCCTACGAATTCCGGGGAGTCGAGCAGGGCGACACCGGCGTCTCCGTCTTTCTCTACTACGGCAAACCCGGCTCCGGTCCCGGCCCACACCGCCATCCTTACGACGAAATTCAGTTTATCCGCGAAGGCCGCGGCCTCTGGACCGTCAACGGTCAAACCTTCGAAGGCGCCGCCGGAGACATCTTCATCATCAAAGCCGGCGAGATTCACAGCTTCAAGAACACCGGCGACTCGCCGCTCGTCCAGTTCGACATTCACCTCAGCCCGCGCTTCATCCAGGAAAATCTATAAGCTTCGTCCATGCCAGCGACCGCGCGTTCTTTCTTTCTCGTCGCCGGGATGTCTTTGATCCAACCGCCGCATTGTCCTCGCCGAAAGAGATCAATTCCTCTAGGCCCATGGAGACTATCTTCTCTTAACCTTTGACGGCTTGTTTTCGCGCCCACTCGTTATAAAATTCGCGCTGATTCTCGCCGCCTTTGTTCTTGCGGCACCCAGGAAAATTCAAGGGAGGAAACCATGATCCGGAAAAGCTTCATAATTCTGGCGGTCGCGGCTCTGACCGTCTCTGCCGCTTTCGCTGAAAACGCCGCGCCAGCTACTTCGCTGACCGCCGCTCAGATCGCCAAGATTCGCCAATACATGCACAACCTGCCGAACCACCGCGCCCAGGTCGGACCCGCGACCAGCGCCAGCAAGGCAAACAGTTATAACTGGTCCGGCTACACCGTAACCGGAACCGACTTTACCAACGTGAAGGGTTCCTGGATTCATCCCACCGTCGACTGCGACAAGAGTCCCAACTCTGCCGTCGTCTTTTGGGTGGGCATCGACGGTTGGAACGACGACTACGTCGAGCAGACCGGCACCGGCGCCGTTTGTGACGAAAAAGCCGTCACCTACTTTGCCTGGTACGAGTTTTATCCCGCGGAGGACATTCAGGTCATCGACTCCATCACCGTGACTCCTGGCGACACCTTCTCCGGTGAGGTCAGCTACTCTTCAAAGACCTCGGAATTCACTCTGACCATTACCGACGAAACCTCGGGCGCGCACTACAAGACCACCGGTACGGCTGCTGGAGCCGGTCGTAATTCCGCTGAATGGATCGTCGAAGCCCCCGGATACATCACTGGCATCATCAACTTGTCGGACTTCACCAAAGCCGAATTTGGCGATGACTACACCAGCATCGCAGAGACCAATCAGGCTACCGACAGCTCGACCAGTGGAGTCATCAAGAAATTCGGCTCCAGCATACTCACAGTCACTCAGGTTGACGTCTTTGGAAACGTCGAACAGAAGCCGTCTTCGTTAAGTTCCGACGGCTCGAGCTTCTACAACACCTGGAAGGAATACAACTAGACCACGCAATTCCAACTTTGTGCGGCCAAATATTAAGGCAGGCTTTTCAGCCTGCCTTTCTTAATTGGCCTGGCATTTGCGCTCATCGCGCACGATCTGACTACACCGCTGCTCCGCGCTGACTGCGCAGTTCCTGCAGAAATTCCTCTTCGCTCAAGCGCTCCGGATGCTGTATCAGACTCAGCAGCGGATCATCCATCTCCTCGGCCGCCTCGCCGCGTTCCGCCTCTGCCACAACATCCGCCGCTCGCGGCCGCACCGTAAACTCCGGAACCACCCCCGGGCTCGCCGTCAGAAATCCGATAAAATTCGCCACCTGCGCCCGCTCTCCCACCGTCTTGCCCGAAAACTCAATCCCCATCCCCGCTCCCGGATGCATCACCCGCACCATGCCATCCGCATCCGCCTCGACTCCATCGGCCTGCAGGCATAGCGTCACACCCGATTTCTCCGGGAATGGCGATGCTGTTTCCACGTAGCACGCTCCCAGGCTCAAATCTGTCAGCTTGCCTCCGATGCTCTCTTCCGGATCCGGCGGCGGAATCTGCCGTTTGCTCCCCGCTACCCACTCCTCGATCGCCGCGTGCATGTTCGTAGTCAGTTCCAAAAACCTGACTCCGGTTTCTCCGTTGGCATTCGACCACGCGACTTCGCCCTTCACGTCAATCGCCATCCCCGCCGGCAACACAAAATGCGCCTCAAGCGGCGTCGCCTTGATCATCTTTTTTTGCACCAACACATCCAAGCCCTCAGAGCTCAGATCCAACAGAATCCCTTCCTGCGCGGCTTCCTCGCCGCTTTTCAACTCGACCGCCATTTGCAAAGGCACCCGCACGCTCTGCCGTCGGTCATGCCGGATCAGCGCCGCCGCCGCCCGCAGTCCCTCCCTCGCGCCTTCCTCCGTAATCGGCTTATATAAGATGAAGTGAGCGCCCGCGCCCAGGATCTCGCGCACCTGTGTTCGCTCCGCCAGCAGAGCAACCGTGATCGCATGATGGCCGGGAATCGCTTCTTGCGCGTGTTTCAAAATCAGGCTGGAGCTTGCTTTCTGCGCGTTCCGTAGAATCCTTGACCCCCGCAGCGAATCGTCGAAGTCCACCACCACCACCGCAAACCTCTCGCTGGGCAAGCGGTTCGCCGCCTCCGCATGACCGCAGCGCACCACATAGCCGCCGAAATCGGAGAGCACCTCGGTCAGCGCCGCCGCCGCGGCGTCATCGTCTGAAATTAATAGTGCCGGGAAATTCATAAGCTCCTGGCCGGTCGCCAGTGCGCCGCGGATTTACGGCCAGCGTGGCACGGCTGCCCGGGCGGCCTTCGGAGCCGAACCACCGGCGCCCGCCTGCGCGGCCGCTGCCTTGGCAACGGGTTGATCGTCCATATCCGGCAGCACCACCGAGTCGTCATCCTCGCCGGCTTCTGCCAGCAGCGGAGCCACCTCGCGCAACTTGTCCGCCGCCTGCTGCAGCAGTTCGATCTGTTTGCCCAATTCTGCGTACCTGGCCTGCTTCCGCCGCAGCGCCTCCTGTATGTCCTTCATACAACCCCCTGCGAGGAGATTATGAATACCCCCTCCCGCCGGTCAATCGCCAAAGCCTGCGCCGGATTACCGCAGTAATTGGTGAAACGCTCGAAGCTTCCCACCCCCGCACTTCGGTCCAGAGGGATGAACCTCGTCGGTTAACCCAGCCTATCTCTCCGGTCGCGCTGAACTTCGAACCCCGATGCGACCACCCCGAGCGACTCCCCTGTTGCAAACCTCAACCCCATTCATGTAGGATGGCCCCGCTTTCCGTTAAGAGGTTTAAAACGCCACTAGTTAGGGATGAGTTCTATGGTTTTGCGGATGGATTCGTCACGAAGCGCCTTCCAAAATTCATATTCACCTTAGCTGTGGAAATCGTAACGTATTGATAAATAAAGCTTTACCTGTACTAAGTAGCTTGGTAATCGGTTTGCTTTACCCAAAGTAACCTAGTGTTTAGCTGTGCAAGCTAGGGGTGTGCAACGAGACAGGATTTGATCTTGGAACTTAAGAACCGAATGAATCTCTCGGAGGGAGCAATGAATTTAAAAAGTAAGTTGACCAGAGCTTGGGCCGTTTGCCCGCTCCTGTTGACGATGCTGGCGCTTCTGCTTTTCGCGGGAAGCGTTTTTGCGCAGGAAACCACCGGTGGCCTGCAGGGAACAATTAAGGACTCGAGCGGCGCCGTCGTCGCCAAGGCCCACGTGGTGGTGACCGGCACTACGCTGGTAGGCAACAAGGAGCAAGATACCGACGCCTCCGGCTATTACCGCTTCGCCAACCTGCCCCCGGGCACCTATACCATCACGGTCACGGGCAAAGGTTTCAAGACTGCCAAGCGTGAAGGCATTCCGCTGGAAGTCGGCCACCTGCCCACCATTGACATCCCACTCGAAGTCGGCGGTGCTGAAACCGTCGTCGAAGTCAGCGCTGCGGCGCCGATCATCGATGTCACCACCAATACCAGCCAGACCAATATCACCGCCGACACACTGGCGGAAGTTCCCCACGGATACACCTTCCAGTCCGTCATTCAGTTCGCCCCCATGGCGCGCAACGAACCTCTTGCCGGCAGTACCGGTGGCGTAGGTAACAATGCCACGGCCGCTGGTTCTAACGGTGGCGCCCTGCCAGGCAGCAGCGGCAACGGCAGCAACGTCGGTTACTCCATCGGCGGCGCGGCTGATTCCGAAAGCTCCTACCTGGTTGAAGGGCAGGACACGGAAAGCGTTTCCGGCGGCTTCTCTCAAGCCAACGTCCCCTTCCAGTTCATTCAGGAAGTCCAAGTCAAGACCTCGGGCATCGAAGCTGAACACGGTGGCGCTCTCGGCGGCGTAGTTAACGTCGTCATGAGAAAGGGCGGCAACGATTTCCACGGTACCGCATTCTTCTCTTGGGAAGGTGATCCGGTCGACGGTTCGCCAAACGCCTACGTGAAATACAATCCCCTGAACAACATCACCTCATATCCGGTGGATAACAACTACCAGACCTATCAACCGACCCGGGATCACTTCCGCATCGTTCAGCCCGGTTTCACCGTCGGCGGTCCTATTCAGAAGGACAAGCTCTGGTTCTTCCTCGGATTTGCGCCTCAGTACACTTCCCGATCCAGAAACGTGAACTTTGGCCCAGCCGCTTGCGACACTCCGGCGGTTGGCGGTTGCCCGAACCAGGCTCTTGGCATCCAGAACTTTGTTCAGGACAACCAGCAGTATTTCGGTACCGCTCGGTTGGACTACACTGCTACCTCGAAAATCCGGTTGTTTGCTTCGTGGCTCGATCAGTACACCCGTACCTCGGGTTCGCGTCTGCCCCGTGCAGATTCGATCAATGGCTACTTGAACTCCACCAACGCGATCTTTACCCCGTTGACGCAGTTCTCGCACGGCCTGGGCTTCTCGGCTCCGAACTCAACCTACAACTTCGGCGGTGACATTACCATCACCCCGCACATCGTTTCGACAACCCGTTTCGGATACTATTTCAACAACTACCACGACTTCGGCTGGCCCACTGCAGGCAATAACCTGTCGTTCCAATACGGATCGGTTGGGGGCTTGGATAACACCGGAGCCGCTTTGCCGGCCACCTTGCAGGTGCCAAGCGGTACAACCACTACCGCCTACGACCAGCAGTTCACCGAGTACAATGCCAGCAAGCACTATCAGTTCAATCAGGACGTCGCCTTCTACCATGGCGGCTGGTGGGGCACTCACAACATTAAGGGCGGCTTCCAGTACAACCGCCTCTGGAACATCATCAACCAGCACGGCAACGTGCCTTTGGTGAACACCTTCATTGGCCCGGCTGCTAGCGTTAGCTACTCGCCGACAACCACCTTCGGCGGTGCCGAATGCGCGAAGCTCGAGGCCGTATGGGGAGCTTGCACTGGTCAGTATGGCTATGTCACCAATGCTGATTTCTCCACGGTGTTGAAAACCACCAGCGGCGCGGCCGCGCCCGCGGTTGACAACAACTATGCCTTGTTCGTTCAGGACGCCTGGACGGTCGGGCATGGCTTGACCCTCAATCTCGGAATTCGCGTCGAGAAGGAATCCTTGCCTGCTCCTGCGGGAGTTGGCATCTCTGGCATCTCCACCATCAACTTCTCCTGGAGCGACAAGATCGAACCCCGCTTGGGAGCGGCTTGGGACGTGATGCGGAACGGCAAGTTGAAACTCTTCGGCAGCTACGGCGTTGTCAACGACGTCATGAAGCTCCTGCTTGCCCAAACCTCCTTCGGCGCGCAGCGCTGGAACAACTGCTCCTATCCTCTTGGTCCGGATGCCAGCGGCACCTTCGCTTACTCCGACATCACCTTCGCGCCTTTGCCGTATTACAATGCTTGCCCGGTTGCCGGACCCACCGGCGGCGGAAACTTCCTGAATGGTGTAGTGCCGCCGGCGCTCACCGACTCAGCCAGCGGTGTTCAGTTGATCGAAAACACCAACTTCCGGCCCGAGGAACCAGTGGCTCCGAACGTCAAACCCTATCGGCAGCACGAAATGGTTTTCGGCGCGGACTACCAACTCAACAAGAACTGGGCTCTCGAAGCTCGTTATGACCGCCGTCGTCTCGACCACGTCATCGAGGATTCTTCGCTCAGCGCCCCCACCAACTTTGAGTACTATGCGATTGTTAACCCCGGTCAAGGCGTGAACCAGACGCTCGACGGCTATGCTAGCTTCCTGAGAGGCTTGGGTGCTGGCTACGGCCCCGGCGTTCCTCCCTTTGACCCAACCAACACCTTCGACCCGACCGGGATCTGCGCAGCCGCTGGCTCTTGTCCCAGCATGCCCCTGGCGGTTCGGAACTACGACGGAATCGAACTCCGCGCCACCATGGCGCCGAGCCACGGTCTCTCCGGAATGTTCAGCTATACCTGGAGCAGCTTGTGGGGCAACTACACCGGCCTGACCACCACCGACCAGAGTGACGGTGGCACCACCGGACGTAACTCGCCGGATACCAGCCGTTCATTCGACGAGCCCCTCTACTACTACAAGTACACTGGCCAGTCCGCCAACGGACCGTTGCCGACCGATCGTCCCAACACCCTGAAGGGCAACGTGTATTATCAGTTGCCTTACAGCTCAAAGAGAATGAGCACCACACTGGGTCTCTTCCAGGTTGGCTATCAGGGCAGCCCGGTCAGTTCCTTCGTGGATATCGGTTACGGTGCCTGCTGCAGCCCCATTGAAGCAACCTACGCTTGGGGTCGTGGAAACTGGGTGAACGCCACCAGTGACCCGGCAACTGGGCTTATTACCCTCGGCAGTGTTCAATCCAAACGCACGCCGTGGTATACCCAGACCGACTTGCAGCTGTCCCACTCGATTAAGGTGAACTCCAACAACGAAAATCAGGTGCTCACCTTTAACGCCACCTCAACCAACCTGTTCAACCAGCACGCAGTTGTGTCCTACTGGCAGGGGTTGAACTCAGACTGGTACAACAGCGCGCTCTTCCAGTACGGACTTTTCGCTCCTGGCGGCGCCGCATTCTACAAGCAGGTCATGGGCGGATACAATCCGCAGGCTCAGCTCAACGCTCAGCAAACATCCTGCGCGCTCGGCCCCAACTGCCCTGTGATCCAGAACTCGCAGTACGGGGCACCGAACCAATGGCAGTTCTCACGCAACATGCGCTTCGGGGCGACCTTCACCTGGTAACCTCGTAATCGCTTGCATCTCAGGGAGCCGGTTTCCCGGCTCCCTTTTTTATTTCTCCTGATCAAATCGATCAAATCGGGGACAGACGGTTGGAGTGGACGGGTGGCCCGGCCTTCGAGCTGTCGCAGCACGACTACTGTGGGTGCCCCGCTCCTTGCGTTTTTTGCAAGGGCGGGAACAACGAACCCATGCAGGCCGGCTTTCGCGCTACGACTCAGGGCGGGTGGCCCGGCCTTTCATTTGCTGGCGTCATTATCACTGCGGGTGGCGGGTGGCCCGGCCTTTCATTTGCTGGCGTCATTATCACTGCGGGTGCCCCGTCCTCGCGTTTTTTGCGAGGGCGGGAACTACGAACCCATGCCGCGAGGGGTTGGGCCGGAGCTTAGGCAACCCGATCACGAAGCGAAATCTTGCCCCAACCCACGTTCACCTTTACGGGCCCAGACTCGCCGATAAAATAGTGGCGATAATTGCTCCATCGCCATTGCTCGGGGCGACGCACCAATCCGCGCTTCGCCGGGTTCTCGTGCATGTAACGCAATTTCTCCAGGCGTTTCTGTTCGCTCCAAACGTTGAAATCATAGAAACGCGGCTGCCAGAATGCGCGATGAAGTTGCTCGCCAAACAGCTCACACTGGCGCGGGTGCTTTCGTTTTCGCTTCGGCAGCAGGGCATGGGCCGTGCGCTGTTTCAGGACCTGCATCACCGTTGCGGGGCTGCCCACCTCCGGCTCCGGGAGAAGAAGGTGAATGTGTTCGGGCATCACCACGTAGCCGACGACCACGAAGCGGTATTTCACACGCGTCTGTTCGAGGATGGAGAGGAAGCGGTCGCGGGCGCGAGCGGAGCCGAGAAGCGGCAGTCGGCGATAGCACGAATTAGTGATAAAGTGCAGATGATGCGTGCCGTAGATGCGACGCAGTCCGGTGGACATAATAAACCCGTGGTATCGGGTGCATGGTTCCCGCCCTCGCAAAAAGCGCGAGGACGGGGCACCCACGGTTCTGTTACGGGAAGGAAAAACCAGTTGAAAGCCCGGGCCACCCGCCCACCCTCAGTTTGGTTACGGGAAGGAAAAGC
Source organism: Terriglobales bacterium (assembly GCA_036392935.1). Classification (GTDB taxonomy): domain Bacteria; phylum Acidobacteriota; class Terriglobia; order Terriglobales; family Acidobacteriaceae; genus DASVWZ01. Next base: position 45,451 of record DASVWZ010000177.1, read on the forward strand.
CGGATGGAAGGCTGGGCCACCCGCCCAGACAGTTACAAACCTCCGCAACAGTAGTTCCGAGGGAACCCAAGGAGCCAGAGCGACGTCTAAACAAATGGAGTCAAGGCGCATGGGCAAACTCGTGAAGGTGCTTCTGTTGGCGAATCTCTGTTTATGGGTTTATTTTTGGATCGCCTTCGCTGGGACCTCGTACCCTTTCCGTCCCGATCCCTTGGGTCATCCAGCAGGGACGGGTTACACCTTTTGGGGGCACTCAATCGCAGTTGTGGAATCGGGTCTCGTGTACCCATTCTTCCGAGTAATGTTTTACGTCGAGTTCCTCTCATTCGCGCTGGCCACTGCGGCGGTGCGGGCGTTCTCGCCGCACCAGCTCATCAACGGATTCTTCGCCGGAATATCCGGCGGGGGATGGTTGCTACTGGCGGTGATGCTTCTTTCTTTCGTCCAGTGGTACCTGCTTGGGTGGGTGGGGCAGAAACTCTTCAAGAGATGGTTCCGGCATGACCGAATGCGGCTTTAAATCGCGCTCCGTCCTAATAAGAAATGCTGGGCATCCACGATAAGTACGAGTCAAGGGAAAACGGAGATTTCCCTTGCCTCAGGGAATTCTAAGGCGTTTCACAGAAAGAATTGAAGTGCACTCCCTGCAACCCTGACTCCCCATGCTTGACACGAAGATAAGCCGCCGTTATGTTGTCTGATGTTTCCTAAGGGAGAAGAACCGAGGTTTTCCATGCGCCGGATGTGGTCTGCAATCAAGCTGGCACGGCTAAGAGTATGGATGGCCGGTGGCCCGGCCTTCAACCTGCCGGCACTACTGTAACTGAGGGTGCCCTGCTCTTTCGCGTTCTGTGCGAAAGGGCGGGAACAACGAACCCATGCAGGCCGCTTTCGCGCTACGACTCGGGCCATGCGATCGCGAAAGGAAATCTCCGGCCAGCCTACATTGACCTGAGCCGGACCAGCCTCGCCGAGAAAACAGTGGCGATGACTGCTCCATCGCCATTGCTCGGGCATCACCACGTATCCGACCGGGCAGGCGCCGGTAGCAGGAATTGGTGATAAAGTGCAGGTGATGCGTGCCGTAGATGCGACGCAATCCGCGAGGCGTGATAAAGAAATAGCATCGGCATTGTTGCCGCCCGCCCTTGCAAAAAGCGCAAGGACGGGGCACCCTCAGTTTGGGTTACGGGAAGGAAAAGCCGGATGGAAGGCTGGGCCACCCGCCTATGGAAATATGATAGAGATTAGCGACGGAGGCGGGATAGTGACCGTATACGCCCACAACGCCGCGAACGACGTTTCGGTGGGGGATACCGTGACACAAGGTCAAGTCATAGGAACACTCGGGCAAACGGGAAATGCTAGCGACCTGCCTGCCAACGAATCCCATGTCCATTTCGAGGTTAGGATCGATGGGGCACCAGTTGATCCGGCCGTATGGCTGAACTCAGCGGCGGTGCCGTAGCACAGAGTCGGGTCTTTATGGTTAAACTTTGCGTGGTACCGTTTACCGTGGTTATTCTCGTTGCATCGTGCTTCGCGCAGGCTAGCAAACAATCTGCCGCGGTTTGGATCCCCGCGACATATCGCGCGTTGACTATGGGTAAGAGCACCGACCGAGACGCACTCCATGTGCTGGGGCAGCCACTTTTCACAGGAAGGGAACCGGACACCGGGGCGCCGATAATGACCTTCGCCGTGTCAGATCCGCTGCCGGGACAACTTATTACGTACCTCCCGTTACCGAAAGCGCTGCGACGCGTTCTACTCTAGGATCTCGCTGTTTGGTTTCAGCAATAACATACGTAGATACCCCATGTGGCCGAATCAATGAAATCAGTGACTTACCCCGCTTTTTTTCAGTTCTTGGCGGCAGGGATACGCGAAAGCAATCCCGACGCCTTCCAAAACCATGGTCGCTCGCGCCGTCGCAGATACCCGGGCATGTTCGGTTTTTTATCGAGAATGCGCTGCGCCCACTCGCGCGCTTCCTGATTGCGTCCTTGCGACAGAAGAAAAGTCGCATAGTGATAGTAGGTCTCGGAAGTTGTAGAAATCTTTACTACTTCCTGAAATAAGTCGGCGGCCTTTTGCGTCTGACCGGTGTTGGCGTAGGCATGTGCGAGCAGCGCGGCGGCGCGGTGAAAATCGTATTTGGGATCTTCGGCGACGACGCGCTCGAGGTCGGGAATGGCGGCGGAGTAATCGTCCATCATGATTTCGGCAATGCCACGCCGATAAAACGGGTCTACCGAATCGGTGCGTGAAGAAATGGCGCGGTCATAACACTCGCGGGCGCGCGCGTACTTCCCTTCTTCAAGATAAAGATCTGCGAGCTCTTCATAATTTCCGGCCGACGGATTATCGTGAATCGCTGCCTCCAGCTCGCGAATGCGGCGGCGGCGCGGAAAGGTCTTAAAACCCTGGCGCATAATGCCGGCGTCGGGAATCACTTCGACCACGATATAAACCAGAGCGCCGATCCAGGAAATCAGGATGATCCAAAGCCAGAAAAAATCAGGGCGGCGGCGAATGAAATGTGCGATCGCGATGACGCGGATGAGGATCGCCCACCAAGAGAACGCGAAAAATAGAAATCCCATTGGTTCATGCGCACTATAGCACGCCGCTTCGAAAACTGTGGCCAGCGGATTGCGGGCTGATGAAGCGGGTTCCCTGAGGCTGAAAGGATAGTCACGATGGCGAGGGAGCGGGGTACAATTCATTACAGGGCAAGGAGTTAGCTCGACAGAAGATTGCGACAGATTCGGCAAACAAAATCGGCCGGAACGGCATCAAAATCTGCGTAACTTCAAGTAGATCTCATCTGCTTTTTGCAAGTTGGCTTTCACCATGCAACTATTACGGCTACGCCCCGAAATGGCGTTCTGGAGCGGGTTTTGAAAGACTCCAGTCGGAGGAAAATAATGAAAAAGAATTCACTTCTGATCACGCTGATTGCGAGCCTGCTGGCAATTCCGGTGCTCGCACAGGATAACAGCTCAAGTTCGTCGTCATCTTCTTCTTCGAGCGCACAGACGCAGACAGCCGCGCCAGCGACGACGCCAACTGCGGCGAGTTCCGATCAAGCTGCACAGAGCGCAACCGGCAAGCCGCTGCAGCCACCTCCGCGCGAAGGCTTCTGGGGAAGGCTGAATCCGTTCGCACGCAAGAAATATGTGCAGCGTCAGACAGAGCCGATTCGCGACCGGCTGAACGAACTCGATGAGCTGACGGCCTCGAATAGCAAGGCGATCAAGGATGTGGACGCACGGGCGCAGGCGGGAATTCAGCAAGCCTCAAACAAGGCGAATGATGCCGATCAGCACGCGATTGACGCCGGCAACAAGGCGCAGGCGGCGCAACAAACCGCGACGCAGGCGAACACTCGGCTGAACAGCGTGGAGCAGGTGGTTGGCAACATCGACCAATACAAAGCGACTAACCAGACTGAGATACGTTTCAAGCCCGGCCAGACGGCGCTGAGCGCCAACGCCAAATCGGCCCTCGATGAAATGGCCGAGCCTCTGAAGAACCAGCGCGGATATATTATTGAGGTGCAGGGTTTCTCGGCGAGCCGCGGGCAAGCGGGGATTGCGACTTCGACAAATATGGCGGACTCCGTGGTGCGCTACCTGGTGGTGAATCACAACATTCCGGTGTACCGGATTTACGTTGTGGGAATGGGCAACGCACCCACTCCGCAGGTTGCCGACCAGTCGGGGGCAAAACCGTCGATCGGAAACCGCGTAGAAGTCAGCTTGCTGAAGAATGATTTGGAGCAGTTGTCGTCGAATGCGACGCCCGCTGCGACACAGCCGCAGTAAGGGCCGTTTATACAGGTAAGAGAAGAGCCTCCAGCTTGCGCGGAGGCTCTTTTTTCGCGCATTGCGCCGCTGCTTTTACGATGTCGGTAGCAAGTTAAAATGTCCGGTTTTTGTAGCACGTGAAATGTCCGGTTTCAAAGTTGAGCCCTCGCCGAAGGGGTGGGGTTGATTTTGGGGATGGGG
>DASVWZ010000178.1:0-15665 GCA_036392935.1 Terriglobales bacterium
CGTTGTTCTGCTGAAGACCTGGCAGGCCTACGGCACGACGGGCGGAGGGCTGGGCGTCGTCGAGATCCGTGACCATGGCGGCGCGGGCTTCTTTGGAGTCGAAGTCGAGGTTGCGTCCGTTGCGCACGGCGAGCGAGAGCAACTTGGTATAGACAGAGACGGCTTGCTCGCTGATCTGGCGCCTGGAGTAGAGGTCGATGACGTGCATGATGGCGACCTGAATGGCGTAGCGGTCTTCGAGCAGGGGGAGTGAAAAGCTATGTGGATCGGCGCGGCGGTTAATGGCGGCGCTGTGGAAAAAGCAGGTGTAGCTGTCTTTGAGCGCGGGGCATCCGCAGCGGAGGCCGTTGGTTTTCACGTAGTTGCACTGGCGGACGTGGGTTGCGGGCTTGGGTTCTGGCTTTGCTTCTGGCTTCATTTCGAGATGTTTTGTCATGGCTGGTTTCCTCGTGTGTTTACTACTATCTAACACTTTTTTGTGTTGCGAAATTGCGTAAATACTTGATTCCATTGGGGCGATTTTTGTGATTCCCGGTAAAATCTTGATTCTAAAGAGCAAAAACAGTCAAAATCTAGAAAAGAAAGAACTTAGTCGTCAGTTTTCAGTCATCAGTCATCAGTCATCAGTCGTCAGTCATCAGTCATCAGTTGTCGGTCGTTGGCTCCGGGCTAACCTTGGGCGTGCCGTAGGTATGGTGCCAAAACGGGAAAGCGGAGTCTGTGGCGGCGGTCACAGTGAAATTGTGAGGGATGAACAAGGGTGGAGCATGGGAAAGATCCAGGGCGTGGGCAATGGCAATGGGCTACGAGGACGACGTCAATTCCCGGTTAATTGACAACGGAGATATACTGGTGGCCGGCAGTGCGGCCCCCATCACTTGCCTGTCCCTGGAGATTCCAACCTAAGGAGTGTCCCTCATGCTTCGACCCAGACGCTTGGTCTACTCAGCGACCACTCTTATGCTGTTCGCCATTACCGTTTCCGCCTTCGGCGCAGGGAAAGAAACGATACTGTTCAGCTTCAATGGCCAGGATGGGTACTGGCCCGCAGGCCCGCTGGTTTTCGACACGTCCGGCAACCTTTACGGCGCCACTCCCGATGGCGGATCCCACAGCCGCGGAACGGTCTACAAGTTGTCTCCAGCCTCCGGCGGGGAATGGACCCAAACCGTTCTCTACAACTTCTGTCAATACAAGTTATGCCCCGACGGCTCGGGGCCCATTGGCGGGCCGGCCTTCGACATGGCGGGCAACCTTTATGGTGTCACCGCACAGGGCGGTTCCGACGCGTCTTGCGAATATGGCTGTGGCGTGGTCTACGAACTTTCCCCGGGAGCTAATGGCACCTGGACGGAAACCGTGCTGCACACATTCGGCAGCCCGGGCGATGGTACCAACCCGAGTTGGCAAAGTCTGTTGATCGACTCTTCGGGAAACCTGTACGGCACAACCTCAAGTGGCGGAGCCGGGGCCTGTGACTACGGCTGCGGAACGGTGTTCGAGATGAGCCCGGGCGCGGATGGGCAGTGGGCGGAAACCATACTGTACAGTTTTCGGGGAAGCAGCGCGGACGGAGTGTATCCGCTTGCCGGCCTGCTCGCGGACGGCGATGGCAACTTGTACGGCACCACATCGTGGGGCGGCAAGAACAACGAAAAGTGCGCTTACCCGGGAAGCTCTCTCGAACTCCACCCACCCGTCAGGGGCGCGTCGGTGAGCAGCCAATGCGGCGCTGTGTTCGAGCTGTCTCCGGGCGCGGATGGCGCGTGGACAGAAAAAATACTTCACTTTTTTGTTCCGTCCGAGGGCACCAACCCCGAGTCTGACCTGGTGATGGACGCGAACGGCAATGTATTCGGCACGACTGTGATTGGTGGACGCCAACCGTGCTATTCGAAAACCGAGGGCCCACTGTACTGCGGCAGCGTCTTTGAGCTCTCCCCGAATGCAGACGGAACGTGGACAGAGCAGACCCTGCGCGCGTTCTATTTCCCCAGAAAAGCAATGGGTGGGGTGGCACTCGACGGGGCGGGAAACGTATATGGTTCGACTTCGTTCGGTGGAAAGCATATTTGTTTTAACAATCAAGTGAATTGCGGTACGGTGTTCGAATTGAGCCCAGGCCAGGACGGGAAATGGACGCAGACTACTCTCTACAACTTCGGCGGGCCGGGCGACGGGGCATTCCCTTACAACCGGTTGATCTTCGATTCCTCAGGGAACCTTTACGGCGTAACCCAGGGCGGGGGAAATGAGAAAACGCGAGACTGCGGCGGGTACGGCTGCGGCATAGTGTTCAAGTTTACGCCATAGGGGTTGCAGGCGGGACGATTACAGGGTTTCGATTCGTTCTGAAGGCGATGAGCGGCGGCCTGCGTGGTCGCGCCGGGCCTTGGGAATCGACTGGGGTAAACGCGGCTTTTCACACCGCGCGCAAGGTCTCTCCGTCCGCCGAGAAAAGCGCGGGCGTTCGGGATGACTGGCTTCCTGGGGTAGGGTTGCATCGGAAGCGGTTGTCCAATAGGGCGCTACCAATATGGCGCTAGTGGGCGCACAATTTCCTCGGAAATCGACAGCCAGGTTTGCCGTAAGTCCAACCCTTCTATAGAATTTAGAGTTTGCTGGCCACGGGTTGAAGCTGCAAGCGAGTCCTTCCATGATCTGGAAATCATGATCTAGAAATCGTGATCTAGCAATCATGAGCGTTTAGAAATCATGAGCGTCAGGAATCATTATGAAAATTCATGAGTACCAGGCGAAAGGCATCCTGAAGAAGTATGGGGTGTCGGTGCCGCGCGGCGAAGTGGCGGCGACGGTTGACGAAGCGGAAACGATCGCGCAGAAACTATTTGAGGCGGGCGCGAGCGGCGTGGTGGTGAAGGCGCAGATTCACGCGGGCGGCCGCGGCAAAGGCGGCGGCGTGAAGATTGCGAAGTCGGTGGCCGAAGCCAAAGAACTGGCGGGAAAAATTCTGGGGATGACGCTGGTGACGCACCAGACGGGACCGGAGGGTCGGGTGGTGCGGCGGCTGTTGATTGAAGAAACGCTGCCGATTGAGAAAGAAATTTATCTGGGCATTCTGCTGGATCGCGCCGAGGCGCGTCCGGTATTTATGGCGTCGGCTGCGGGGGGAATGGAGATTGAGCAGGTTGCGGAAGAAAATCCGGATGCGATTTTGAAGGAATACGTCGCGCCGGGGCAACAGCTGGAGGCATTTCAGGCGCGCAAACTGGCGTTCAAGGCGGGATTGAAGGCGTCGCAGCTGAACGATGCGGTGAAGTTTATGACGTCGCTGTACCGGGCGTTTTTGGATACGGATGCGTCGTTGCTGGAGATCAATCCGTTTGTGAGTTGCACGGATGGGCGGCTGTTTGCGCTCGATGCCAAGATGAATTTCGACGACAACGCGCTATTTCGGCATGCCGATATTCGCGAACTGCGCGACACGACGGAAGAAGATCCGCTGGAAGTGGAAGCGTCAAGGTACAACCTGAACTACATCAAGCTGGATGGAACGGTTGGCTGCATGGTCAATGGCGCCGGGCTGGCGATGGCGACCATGGACATCATTAAATATGCGGGCGGAATGCCGGCGAATTTTCTGGATGTAGGCGGCGGGGCGAATGCGGAGCAGGTGACGCATGCGTTTGAGATCCTGTTGAGCGACAAAAATGTGAAAGCGGTGCTGATTAATATTTTTGGCGGCATTTTGCGCGTGGACACGCTGGCCAAAGGCGTGGTGGAAGCGGCGCAGAAGACGCAGATCAGCCTGCCGATTGTGCTGCGGCTGGAGGGAACGAATGTGGAAGCGGGGCGCGAGATTCTGAAGCAATCAGGATTGAATTTTATTGTGGCGGATACGATGAAAGACGCGGCCGAGAAGGTGGTTGCCGCGGCGCGGTAAAGAAGGAATTTATGAGCATTCTTATCGATAAATCGACACGCGTGATTGTGCAGGGTTTGACCGGCAAAGAAGGAACGTTTCATGCCAAGGCCTGCGCGGAGTACGGCACGAAAATTGTTGGCGGGGTGACGCCGGGCAAAGGCGGAACGACGCATGAAGGCTGGCCGATCTTCAATACGGTGCAGGAAGCCGTGGACAAGACAGGCGCGGACGCGTCGGTGATTTTTGTGCCGCCGCCGTTTGCGGCGGACGCAATCATGGAAGCGGCCGATGCCGAGGTGGAGTTGATTGTCTGCATTACGGAAGGCGTTCCGACATTGGATATGGTGCGGGCATGGGAATTTCTGCAGACGCGGCGGTCAAGGCTGATCGGACCGAATTGCCCGGGGATTATTTCGCCGGGGAAGTGCAAGATCGGAATCATGCCGGGGCGGATTCACCTGGAGGGGCCGGTGGGGATTGTTTCGCGATCGGGCACGCTGACGTATGAAGCGGTGTATCAGTTGACGACGCGCGGGATCGGGCAATCGACGGCGATCGGCATTGGCGGCGATCCGATTATTGGCACGAATTTTGTGGATGCACTGGATTTGTTTAATCGCGATCCGCAGACCGAAGCGGTGATTATGATCGGCGAGATCGGCGGGAACGCCGAGGAGACCGCGGCGGAGTTTGTGAAGGCGCGCATGAAGAAGCCGGTGGTTGGGTTTATTGCGGGGCAGACGGCGCCTCCGGGACGGCGCATGGGACACGCGGGCGCGATTATTTCGGGCGGCAAAGGCACGGCCAGCGAAAAAATTAAAGCCATGGAAGCGGCCGGCATTCGGGTGGCGAAATCGCCTGCCGATATTGGCGAGACCGTGGTTTCGGTCATGGGCGTGAGGGCGAACGCGTAGGCACAAGATTTTCAAGCACGAAATCAAAAAAACAATTAAGGACAAAGACGAATTCATGAAGACTTTGCAACGAACTTTTACCATCATCAAGCCGGATGCGGTGCGGCGGCAGGCGATTGGGGACATTATTGAGCAGTTCGAGAAAAACAGCTTCCGCATCCTGGGCATGAAGATGCTGCAGATATCGAAGCACCAGGCAGAACAGTTTTATGCGGTGCATGCGGGGAAGGCGTTTTTCAATTCGCTGACCGATTTCATGTCGAGCGGGCCGATTGTGGTGCTGGCGCTGGAAAAGGAAAATGCCATCGCCGATCTGCGCAAGCTGATGGGCGCGACCAACCCTGCGAACGCCGAAGAAGGTACGATCCGCAAGAAGTGGGCGACCAACATCGAGTACAACGCGATTCACGGCTCGGATGCCGATGACACCGCGCGATTCGAGCTGAGCTTCTTTTTTGCCGGGTACGAACTGGCGAAATGACGGCGCGCCGATAGGAGAATAATCTCAATGCCATTGGTTCAGGTCACGATGCTTTCCGGCCGAACGGCCGATCAGAAGCGGAAACTGGCGCAGCGCCTCACCGATGTGATGGTGGAGGAAGCGGGCGCGAAACGCGACGGGGTCGTGGTAACATTCGTCGAAGTGCCGAAAGAAGGCTACGCAACCGGCGGAGTTTTGATGGCCGACAAAGGGCATTGATTCTTCCGACTGGATTCTGGTTTGGCCTCATTTGGCGTTTCTCTCAAGTTCACTCCGAGGTAAAGCCATGCGGCGAATCGCCAGGCCAGCGTTATTTTTGTTTCTTGTCGGTTTAGTCTTAATCTCCTCAGCCAATTCCAAGCCAGCCGGTGTTACAACCTACAAAGGCAAGTTTGCCGACGGCGCGACGTATCTTATTCAGGTTCCCGCGAACTGGAATGGCACGCTGGTTCTTTATAGCCACGGATACGTGATTCCCGGCTTCAGCAATCCGGCGGAAGATGTCGGCGATCCGATCACGGGCAATTATTTGTTGACGAATGGCTACGCGCTGGCCGGGTCTTCGTATGCGACCACGGGCTGGGCGGTGGAGCAGGCAATCCCGGACCAGATCAAGGTTTTGGACCGCTTCGAATCGTTGGCCGGCGTGCCGAAGCGGACGATTGCGTGGGGGCATTCGCTGGGTGGAATGGTTACGGCAGGATTGATCCAGCGCTACCAGAAGCGATTCGACGCAGCGCTGCCGATGTGCGGAGTGGTTGGGGGCAGCGTGGGCAGTTGGAACAACGGGCTGGATTCGGCGTTTGCGTTTTACGAGTTGCTCGGCCAGGGGTCGGGCCTGGAGTTGGTGAAAATCAAGGATCCCAACGCCAATATCATCGAGGCCGAAAATCTGCTGAGCAAAGCGCAAAAGACGGCGCAAGGACGGGCGCGAATTGCGCTGGCGGCGGCGCTGGGCGATGTGCCGGGATGGTTCAATCCGGTGTCGAAAGAGCCCGGCAGCAAAGAATATTCGGAGCAGGAAAAAAATCAGTACGACTGGCTTTCGCAGGTTGATTTTCCGTTTGCGTTCGATTTTCGCGCCGAGATGGAAGGACGCGCGGGCGGAAATCCGTCGTGGAACAAGGGTGTGAATTATCGAGAACTGCTAGAGGCTTCGGTTGATTACGCGGAGGTCAGGGCGCTTTACGAAAAAGCCGGACTTGATCTCGATGCCGATCTGAAAACTTTGCAAGGCGCCAAACAGATCGATGCCGATCCGGCGGCGTTGACGTATCTGGCTGACAACATCATCTACAACGGCGAGATCGGGTTTCCCGTGCTGACGCTGCACACGCAGGGCGATGGCCTTGTCTCGGTGGAAGATGAAAGCGCTTATAAAAATGTGGTCGATGGCGCCGGCAACGGCAAGCTGCTGCGGCAGATTTTCGTGCATCGCGCGGGACACTGCGAGTTTTCTCCGGCGGAGACGGTCGTTGCGTTCAACGCGTTGATCTCCCGGCTGGACAACGGCTTCTGGCCTGACCTGAGCTTTGGGACGCTCAACCGCGAAGCGCAGGCATTAGGCGCGAAGTACAACGTGATCCTGGTGGATAACGAAGAGGTGAAGGCCAGTCCGGAGTATCTCAAGTTCACGCCGGGAGAATTTTTGCGGCCCTACGACAGGCAGCATTGATCCGCGGAACGAACTCAGCCGATCGGCGTGAACAGGTTGCCTTCCACACGTTCGCCAAGTTTTGGGAGTTCTTTGCGCGCGTACTGCAGAAAGTGAGGCGCGGCGCGGTGGGCTTCGAGCGCGGCGTCATCTTTGTACTGCTCGTAAACGAAGAAACGGCGCGGATCGGTCTTGTGCTTGTGCACCAGGTACATGACGCATCCCGGCTCTTTGCGTGACTCTTCGGTCAGCTTTCCGAATACCGCTTCCACTTCCGCTTCGTGTCCAGCTTTTGCCATCCAGGTTACGGCCAGAACCACCATTGCAAGCTCCGTTGGTTATTTCTTTTTTTGCCCCTTGGCCTTTGGTTTTACCAATTCGCCCAGCTTGGATGCAAATTCATCGTTCATGATCGTCTCCTCGCGGTCGGGCCCGGTGGAAATCATGCCGATGTTTGCGCCGCTTTCTTTCTCTACGAAAGCCAGGTAGGACTGCGCGGCTCTTGGCAGTTTGGCAAACTTGGTGATGCCGCGAGTCGATGTGTGCCAGCCCGGCAGCGTGCGGTAGACACATTCGATTTGGTTGAAGCCGCTGTCCTGTGCGGGAACCTCGGCGGTCTTCTTGCCGTCGATTTTATATGCGATGCATACGGGAATTTCATCCAGTTCGTCGAGCACGTCGAGTTTGGTCACCACCAGCCAGGACGATCCGTTGATCATGTTGGAGTAGCGCAGCAGCGGCAGGTCGAGCCAGCCGCAGCGCCGCGGACGGCCGGTGACTGCCCCGTACTCATTGCCGCGAGTGCGCAGCAGTTCGCCGTATTTGTCGAGCGCCTCGGTGGGAAATGGCCCGCCGCCGACGCGGGTGCAATAAGCTTTGGTGACACCGATGACTGTGTCGATTGCGGTGGGGGCAACTCCCGTGCCAATGACGGCGCCGCCGGAGGTTGCGCTCGAAGAGGTCACAAACGGATAAGTGCCATGGTCGATATCGAGCATGGTACCCTGCGCGGCTTCAAAGACGATCGATTCGTCGTTGGCCAGCGCGTCGTTGAGCAGAACCGCGGTGTCGCGCACAAAAGGCGCAACCTGCGCGGACGCGGCCGCGTATTCCTCGTACATCTTGTCGGGATCGAGCGGTTCGGAATTGAAAAGCGCGTGCGCGATAGTGTTTTTTTCGCGGCAGGTGTTCTCGATGTGGGTCCGCAGCAACTTGAGATCGAGAAGATCGGCCACGCGCAGTCCGCGGCGGCCCATTTTGTCTTCGTAGGCGGGCCCAATACCACGGGAAGTGGTGCCGATCTTTACACGCCCGGGCGCCGACTCCGACGCCAGTTCGATCATCCGGTGATAGGGAAGAATCACGTGGGCGCGGTTGCTGACGAAGAGATTGCCGTCGACTTTAACGCCGAGTTCGCGCAGGGCAGCGACCTCTTTAAGGAATGCGATGGGATCGAGCACCACACCGTTGCCGATCACGCTGCGGCAGCCTTTGCGCAGGATGCCGCACGGCACTAATTGCAGAATAAATTTCTTGCCGTTAATAATGACGGTGTGGCCGGCGTTGTGTCCGCCGGCGTAGCGCGCCACGATGGAGAAATTTTCGGAGAGTACGTCGACGATCTTGCCTTTGCCTTCGTCGCCCCACTGGGCGCCAACGATGACCGCAGTTTTGTTTTTACGCAAAACCAAACTCCCTTAACTGGAAACGGCGCGGCTCTCTGCCGCTGCCTTGGGTTCGCACACACTCTTGCCCAAACTGCACGATCGCTCAAAAATTCTGGATGAAAAAAGTCGCCCGAGGGTGTACTTGAAATGATAACCCGCCCAGCCACGCGCAAGCAACGGAGCTAAGCTTTTTCGACCACTGCTTCTTCTTTTACCATTGCGGGTGCAGTTGCCGGCAAGCCCACGCTGATTGCGCCAAGAAGGTAGACCAATCCGATCACGGAGAATCCTGCGGCCAGATTGAGATTGGCAACCGTTCCCACGGCCATGGCAAGAACGATCTGAAGGGAAGTTCCGGCGAAGTAGAAGATGTTTTGCACGCGCCCCATGAAGTGCGGCGGTACCTGCTCCATGATGCAGGTGTTCAATCCGATGCCGGTGACGCCGCGGCCGGAGCCCATCAGAAAATAAACGAATACGGCGAGAGCAAGAAATGGCGATAAGGGAGCCACCGTGGTGCAAACTGCCAAAATCCCCAGGGCCAGCGCGATTCCGCGGCGTGCGCCCAGCGCCCGCAAAAGTTGAGGGGCATAGAGGGCGCTCAGGAACGCGCCCGTGCCCCAGCCAGCGTTCAGCCAGCCATAGCCTTTGGCTCCGGCGTGGAAAACATGGTCGCTGAGCGGCGGAGTCACGACTACGCCGGTAAGCATGGCGCCAAGAAACATGGCCCAGCCTACGCCGAACAGAATCAGACTGCGCTTGCCGCGCAGAAACCCGACGCCCTCCCACATTTCGCGCCCGAAGCGCTGCAGAGCGGTTTCGGCGGCGATGAGATCGGAGTGCAATTCGGACGGTCGAGGCACCACCTGGCGGCCTTTGCGGACGGCGAAGTAGCAGAGAAAGGAAATGACGTAGGTGGAGAAATCGATCAGCAGCACTCCGCCGAGGCCGATGCGGTTGTAGACGAAGCCGACGATCGATCCGGCGATGAGCCAGCCGCCCTGGACTCCGGCGAGCAGGAAAGTGTTTGCATGAATGAATTCTTCACCGGGCGTGAGCTCCTGAATCAGCGCGGTGATGGTTGGCCAGAACATCCAGAAGCCGGCGGCGACCAGGGTGTTCATCAGGTAGACCTGCCACACCCGCACCTTGCCGGCAAAAGCCAGCATGGCCACGCAGACGATGATTACGGCACGTAGCGCATCGAGCCACATGACCAGGCGGCGGCGATCTTCACGGTCGATGATGACGCCGGTGAATGGAAGCATCAGCAGCGCGGGAACGGTCTGCAGAACGGCGAAGGTCCCGAGCGCGATCTCGGAGTGCGTGGCCTGCAGAATGTACCAGGCGACGGCGGCGGAGTTCATGCCGCTGCCAATCATGGAGATTACGTTGGCGGCGAAAACGAAACGGAGCCCGCGCTTCTGCAGGATGGAGCGCATGAATTCAATTTAAATGATGAAGACGATCAGCGCTGCTTAAGGCCCGACTCGACGTCGCGACTGCCGTGCAGAATGGCGACGATTTGAAGCGGCTGAGTTTCAGGGCGGTAGACAATCAAATACGAATAGACTGAAAAGAACTTTACCCCTTCGTCGGTGAGGTCTTTCCGCCAATGGCCGGCCCCTGGGTTCTTGGCGAGAAACACAAACCTGTCGCGAATGACAGATTCGACGCGGTCGGCCATCTGCAGGGTGCTTTGATTCTTGACGTAGCTCCAGATTTCAATCAGGTTGCGCGCCGCTTCCGGTGCGAGAAGAACGCGGTTTCATTTCGACTTGGATTTTGCCTTTTCTAAATAAGCGTCGACGTTTTGCTCGGGAATCCCTTCGCCGCGATCCATTTGCGCGATGCCACGGCGAATCTTCGCATCGATGGCACCTGCGTTTTCACTAAGCCAGCGGTCATGTTCTTCCTGGGTCTCCAGCAGATGAGTCAGCACCTCCTCCAGATTACTGGAGCCGGTCGTTTCGAGTTGTTTCTGCATGCGGGCTTGCAGCGCAGCGTCGCGAATCTCGATATTCATATCTTCGTCCCGAAGATTACTTGAAAACGATTATAGCCTCGGTAATTCGGGCCTTCACTGTCAAAATCGCGAACCCTCAGGCCGATGATTTCGCCCCTCCCGGCCAGTAAATCTTTATCTTCCGCGCCTCCCAGAACAGGTACATGATCAGCAGCATCATCTCCGGCTCGATTGGGTGCTTGTAGCGGACGAAAGGATTGACCAGATAATACGGCAGCGGGTAAATCAGCAGAAAACACGCCAGCAGAAACCCTCCGGACACGCGGTTACGCAGCGTAAGCCAAAGTCCGGCGAAGGCAAACACCGCGCCCAGCGCGAAATTCACGTGGCGCGAGATCATAAGGTCATAGCCGGCGACGATTGCCGCTTGTGGCGGTGCAATCCAGAAATACACCACGCGCTCCAGGGTGAACCATAGAAACTGCTCTGGATTCCGGTGAACGAATTCGCGCACTTGCTCATGTTTCTCTTCCATGAAGCGCAGTTCGCCGAGTTGCTGAAACTCGCGCATAGCCTCGGGATCGTTGCCGGGATGCTCGTCGCGTGTCCACAATCCCTGCGAGCGCGCGTTGTTGGCTTCGTGCATTTCGAGCGGAAGATTGTCGCGAATGAAAACAAACCTGCCGAAGACGAGATAATTCCGCACCAGCCAGGGGGTTGCAACCGCCAGCGCGATAACAACACATATCGCCGCGCCGGCCCAGCAAGCCCGCGCGCGACGCTTATACAGAATCCACGCCAGGCAGCACGGCATCATGCTCACGACAGCGGTGTTGGTGAGCAGAATCAATCCCCACAAGAGTCCGAACCACACCGATAAGCGCCAGCGCGCACTGCCGGCCAGACGCAGCGTCATCAACAGCGCCAGGCTGAGCAGGAACGCGGTTAAGCTTGTCTCCCAGACGACGCGTGTTGGCCAGTAAATGGCGTAAGGAAACACCGCCCATCCCCATGCCGCCCACCGCCCAACGGCCTCGCCATACATGCGCTGGCCAATTTTGAAAAGTGTAAGGCACGTCAGCGCGGCAAAAACGCTGTTAAAGGTCAAAATCACGAAGGCTGAGGCCGCGGTGTAAATCCCGAACAGCTTAAAAACGCCAGCCAAAATAAACGGATAAACCGGAGCGGCCCATGCGCTGGGGCCGGTTGGCAGATCGGTGGGCGAGCTAAACCCTTGGCCTAGAGCAAGCGACCGCGCAAGGCGGCCCATTTCCCAGCCATACTGAAAGTGGTCGCGGCGGGGCGTGATGCGGTAGGTGTGGCCGACTGTAATTACTGCCAGACGAAGCAGAAAGGCGACTAAAACAATGAACAAAATCGAGTGCTGACGCTTCCGGCCCGAACCCGCCGCTCCGTTTTCGGGAGATTTCGCCGAGTCGAAGGCAACTGACAATCTAAATGCACCCTCTTAAGCCCGCGGATGGGGCCGTGAATTCACCACATCTTCCAGCGCGAGATTATAACCGAGGTCGACTTGGGCCCTTGTGCGCGTTCCGTATCAGTATGAGACGGCAGCAGATAGGTTGATCGATTCATCCCCACTGTCATTTTTACCGGTAGACGGCAATGCCACGAATGAGTAATATGTTTAATTCCGATTCTACGGGAGTCAAGACTTAACGCTGGAATCGTGCGCCGAAAAACCAGGTTGCTGCATCTACCCTTCGGCGGTTTTCCCAAATTTTGAAGTCGGATTTCAAAAAAATAAAAATGCGAGTTTCTGGAGGACGAAAAATGGCATTTCATCCCAGTTTGCAAACAAGACGTAGACTGGCGTCTGGGATCGTTTTGTTGGTCTGCTTTCTTGTAGCGGCAGTTGCGTTTGCGCAAGAACCGTATCCGAAGTTCGATGTCTTTACCGGGTACCAGTACATAAACCCCGGTGGAAGCGCGCCGAACCCCAACTTTCCGCCGGATGCTCCGGTGGGCCAATCTTTGCCCTCGCTAAACAAGGGCGCAGTGGCCAACTTCACCTATAACTTCACCCGCATCGTCGGTCTTTCGGCGGAATACGGGAACAGCTTCGGCGGCACCAGCGGCGACGGTTCGCTTTTCACCGACATGGGCATCCTGTCTGTCGGTCCGCGCTTCATGTACCGCTTTGAAGGCGGCGATTTCTTCAACGAGGACATGATCAGTTGGAACCGCCTTACCGGCCCTTACAACCTGAAACCCAATAACGGAATTGGCGCGCTCGTCGGCGGCGGGTTGGAGGTAAACGTTTACAAACATCTCGCCGTCCGTGCGGCTGAGGTTGACTATCTGTGGACTCGCCACAACTATTCTGACGTTGTGGATTCGTCGTTCCCGAGTCTGCGCCGGACCTCGTTAAACGGCGTTCGTGCTGCCTCCGGTCTTGATTGGAGATTCGGCTATCCGCCGGTGGCGGTGCCGGCAGCGGCTTGCTCAGTACAGCCAACCGAAGTCATGCAGGGCGAGCCGATCACGGCGACCGCCAATGCGACCGGCTTTAACCCCAAGCACACCCTCAACTACACCTGGAGCGGCACCGGGGGCAAGGTGACCGGCAGCGGTAACACTGCCAGCATCGATACCACGGGTGTGGCGGGCGGACAGTACACGGTCAGTTCCAACGTGACCGATCCTAAAGCCAAGAATGCGGGCGCGACCTGCAACGCGACCTTCACGGTGAAGGAACCGCCGAAGAACCCGCCGACCATGAGCTGCTCTGCTAGCCCGAGCAGCGTACAGGCTGGAACTCCGGTCACGGTTTCCTGCACTTGCACCAGCCCGGATAACGTTCCGGTCTCGGTCGCCAACTACACCACGACCGGTGGAACCATCTCCGGCAACGGTACCAGCGCCACCCTGAACACCTCCGGACTTCCTTCCGGCACGGTCACCGTGGGTGCAACTTGTACCGACTCCCGTGGCTTGACCAACCAGGCCTCAACCGGCGTAACCGTTGAGAACCCGCCACCGCCGCCGCCGCCGGCCAGCAAGCTGAGCGACTGCGACTTCACCAACATGTCAGCCAAGAGGGTGAACAAGCCGTGGCGTGTCGACAACGAATGCAAAGGTAAACTTGACGACGTCGCCAAGAACCTGCAGCAGAACGCCGACAACAAGCTGGTTATCGTAGGCAATTCCGGACCCGACGAGAAGCGGCCGAATCTGGCAGCTGAGCGTGCGGTCAATGCGAAGGCCTACCTCACCAGCGGCGAAGCGAAACTGGGCATCGACCCAAGCCGCATCTCCTGCCGTACGGGCAGCGCGGGCACACCGACAGACGAGTTCTGGATTGTGCCTGCCGGCAGTAGCTTCCCGTCGGATGGAACGCAGCCGGTCGATGAGAACGCAGTTCAGCCGGTTCCGGATCATCCGAAACCAGGCGCCAAGAAAAAGAAGGCTGCACCCGCACAGCAGTAAGGGGCAGTTTCACAACCAGGCTGGCCGAGCTCACCCGCTCGGCCAGCTTTTTTATGCAAGGGCGATTTAGTCCAAAGGTGACGTTGACGGAGCCGCGGCGCGGTCGGTACTCTGGAATCGGAGTCATCCGACAAAACTTATGGCAGTGAAGACGATATGGCAGTAAAGACAATTAAGATCGGCCAGGTCTGGCGGCAGGATGGAAGCGGTAAGGATTTCCTGGTCACCAAGGTCTATACCGAGGTGTTCACGCAGATCGCAGTTCTGCGCCCGGCTGAGCTTACCGCTCCGGACGCAGCCCCGGTTCGCGTCAAGGTTTCCAAAGCCACCGAAGGGCTGTCTCTGCCTGGCTTCACATTCACTCAGGAAGGTTCGTTCTAACTTCGGCGTAGAGACGTTGCTTGCAATGTCTCATTGGCTGCAACGTCTCGCTCCCATCGGAACAATTTTGCCCGGTCGTTGTATCCTTGAAGTTCGCAGTTCGCGCTAATTCCACCCAACCAATGACAGAAAAAATACTAGGGGTTCTGTTCCTGTTCGTCAGCTCTACCATCGGTGCGTTGGGCTATGTTGGCCTGACGCTTCTGATGGCCATCGAATCGGCCTGCATTCCGTTGCCGTCGGAGCTGATCATGCCCTTTGCCGGCTATCTCGCTTACGAAGGCAAGATCAATCTCTTCTGGGCTGCGACGGCCGGCGCCATCGGTTGCAATCTGGGTTCGCTCGTTGCTTACGAAATCGGAGCCTACGGCGGACGCCCGCTGGTCGAGCGTTACGGCCGCTGGATTCTCATGGGCCGCCGCGAACTCGATCACGCCGACAGATTTTTCGCCCGCTGGGGATATCTCGCAGTCTTCATCGGTCGCCTGTTGCCGGTGATTCGAACCTTTATCGCGCTCCCTGCTGGCATCTCGCGGATGCCACGCGGCCGCTTCCATCTTTATACGTTTCTTGGCTCCTGGCCCTGGTGCTTCGCCCTCGGATGGATTGGCATGAAGCTCGGCGAAAATTGGCGCTCAATCGGAAAGTATTTCCATCAGTTTGACGCGGTGATCGGAGTGGTTTTGGCCGTGGGCGTTGTGTGGTTCGTGTGGTCGCATTGGCAGAACCGGATGAGAGCCCCGGCCTGAGCGAGGTTCACTTCGCGGGGCTGGGTTTCTTTATCTTCACCGATCCAAGAATCTCATCAAGCACCGTGAATATCTCCTTCGACTTTACGCAGGTGATGCCATCCACCGCTCCGCAACCAGCCGTCGCCATGCCGATACCGAGTTCGTAACAGATGCCATTAGCAAACCCGTGGTAGTAGTTCCCGCTGAAGATGTGACCCGCACCCCCGTCCGCCTGCTCAATCCCGTGGAAAGCCACGCGGCTGATTTTCTTTGCGAGCGGGTTGCGCGTCCCGCCGAGGTTGTCGGGAAATTTTTCGCAATCAGCACGCCGTAACTTTGTGTTCACGGCGACGGTGAAATAAGCGATCCCAAGATCAGTATTGGGATAGGCATCCTTCGGCATCTTCACCGTCGCTACCCACATGCCGCCGGGCGCGACAAAATCCATCGGGATATCGCCGATATAACCGAGTCGCCAGTCGTTTCCCTCGAGATCGCCTTCTTTTATGTCGTAGTTTTTGGGATAGGTGAACGA
>DASVWZ010000179.1:0-23092 GCA_036392935.1 Terriglobales bacterium
GAAATAACGCTTGATGAACAACAGGTAGACGATGCCGGCGACGAGGTAGACGAGACTCCACCAGAGGATGAGATGGCCGCGAAACATGGGGCTGCGATTCATGAGGTCGAGCTGGGCTTGAGTCCATCCCATGCGCGAGTAGGCGGATAGCAAATTGCCATACCGATAGGTAATGGCAGCCGAAATGGCAAACAGGATGAGCGAAGCGAGGGCGAGCCACCAAGCCCACAGGCGAAGGCGATAGAGCCACATCGCAAGCAAAATGTCGAGCGCACCGTGAGCCAGACAGAATGCCGAACCAGGTATACCCGTGAGGTAGCGTCCGAAGAAAGGCATCATCGGCGTGGTAATACCGAGGAAGACGTAGTAAATGGCCCCGTAAGTAAACAAGATGCTGGCGGCCAGCACCGGGAGCGGGCACCGGTCTGTCCAGCGCTCGACGGGATCGCGAAGGCGGCACGTTTCGGCAACGTCTTTGCGGCTGTAGAAGAGAACGAATGCCAGCGGGATGGCGATGAGAAATATCGCCATGAAAACAATGATGAACGTGAGAATGACCGCGGTAACGCCGGCGGGTGGGACGGCGCCGTTCGGGCTTGAGGCAGCGGCGTGGCGCAACGCGGCGGCGAAAGCCGTGGGCAAAATGGCGGTCATGAAGATGGTGACCGAGATCCCGCCAAACAGCGCCACCCACGAGAGGATCAGGTTAAGGGCGCGGGCCCAGCGTCGGCACCGGATGGAACCGATACCAAGCACGATCTGCACGACTGCGAGCGCGCCATAGCTGAGGCAGGTGAGCAGATATGTGCCCATCGGCATGCGGGTGCCGGTGGTGCGTAACGATGTAAGCGCGCCCAGCAACATGAGTGGAATGAACAGCAAGAACAGCGCGCCGCAAATGATTTGCATGACGCCGAAGACCTGCAGCCCGCCGCTGCGATCACGAAAGGTTGCGGCGGCGGTTGGTTGCAGCGCGGGTGCGCCAGTATCTGGGGGCTGCGGCGGTTCGGGCGGCAACGGGGGTGTGATGCTCAAAGGGCTTCTCGGTTCTTAGCGGGACAGTGTAGAGGAAAAAGCAAGGATTGTCATGGGGAGACGTCAGGCGTGTCGGTAGCACATGATATGTCCGGTTGAGATAGCAAGTGATATGTCCGCTTGGCGGGCGGTGAGGATAGGAGACCATGCAGAGCATGGACGCTTATCCGAGGGCCGCGATGGAGCGGGCAATGAAAGTACAGGACGTAATGTTGCAGGCGATGGCGAAGAAGATCACCTGGTGGCAGGCGGCGGAGATTCTGGGCATCAGCGACCGGCACATGCGGCGGTGGCGGGAGCGCTACGTCGCGGAGGGTTACAACGGGCTGTTTGACCGGCGGCGAGGCAAGCCCTCGAGTCGTCGGGTTCCGGTAGCGACGGTGGAGAAGGTGTTCGCGCTGTACCGGGAAAAGTATTTCGATCTGAACGTGCAGCACTTCCACGAGAAGTTGCAGGGCGAGCACGGGATCGAACTCAGTTACACCTGGGTGAAGCAGGCGCTGCAGGGAGCGGGGTTGGTGGCGCGCGGACGCCAGCGCGGGGCGCATCGCAAACGCCGCGAACGGCGGCCGTTACCAGGGATGCTGTTGCATATCGACGGCAGCCGGCATCAGTGGTTTCAGGACGAACGCTGGTACGACCTGATCGTGATTCTCGACGATGCCACCAGCGAGATCTATTACGCCCAGCTGGTGGAGGAGGAATCGACGGCCACGGTGATGGCGGGACTGCAGGAGGTGATCGAGCGCAAAGGCGTGTTCTGCGCCTTGTACAGCGATCGGGGCAGCCATTTCTGGTTGACGCCGAAGGGGGGCGGCAAGGTGGACTACCATCGCCGCACCCAAGTCGGACGGGCGTTGCACGAGTTGGGGGTGCAGATGATCCCGGCCTACTCGCCGGAAGCGCGCGGGCGCAGCGAGCGCAACTTCTCGATCTGGCAGGGACGCTTGCCGCAGGAGTTGCGGCTGCGTGAGCTGCGAACCCTGGAAGCGGCCAACCGGTTTCTGCGGGAAGACTACATCGCCGAGTTCAATCGCCGTTTTCAGGTTGCGCCCAAACAGAGAGGCACCGCTTTCGTGCCTTGCCGGAATCGTGACTTGGGGCGGGTTTTCTCACTGCAGTTCGAGCGCAGCGTCAACCGCGACAACACCGTGAGCTTTCAGAATCTGAGCTTGCAGATCGAGCGGGTGCGCTGGCGAGCAACCCTGGCAGGTTGCCAGGTGACGGTGCACCAACACCTCGACGGAACCTTGAGCCTAACGCACGGGCCGCACTGTCTGGGTCGCTATGACGCCAAGGGCGTGCCCTATCTGAGGAATGCTAGTACAGAGCTGGGCAGGGGAAGAGGAACTGCCCCCTTCCCCTGCAACCCCATCCCCAAAATCAACCCCACCCCTTCGGCGAGGGCTCAACTTTGAAACCGGACATTTCACGTGCTACAAAAACCGGACATTTTAACTTGCTACCGACAGATCGCGGCGCCAACCGACCGTGATAATTTAGAAACAACAATTCCCGTGCAGAAAGCAAGATCAGAAATCCCCAACGAGCAGTCGATCCGTGACTTCTGGAACGCCCATCCGTGTGGCGACCACCAGGTCGACAGCCTCAAAGCCGATTACCAGGCATTCTTCGATCGTTACGACCAGTACCGCTACAGCCGTGAAGGCCACATCCTTCGCCGTCTTGATGCCATCGACTTTAAAGGCAAACGGGTGCTTGAAATCGGCCTTGGCCAGGGAGCCGACGCTGAGCAGATCATCCGTCGCGGCGCGCTCTGGTCAGGGTTGGACCTAACTCCCGAATCCGTCGAGCGCGTCTCTGCCCGCATGCGCGTTCGCGGCCTTGCCTTTGAGCGGATCGAGTGTGGCAGCGCTCTGTCCATGCCCTTTGCCGACCATACCTTCGACATCGTTTTCTCCCACGGCGTCCTCCACCACATTCCCGACATTCATACGGCCCAGCGTGAAATCGCCCGCGTTCTAAAGCCCAACGGGCGCCTGATTGCAATGCTCTACGCCCGGCGCTCGCTCAACTATCTGGTATCAATTTCTCTGATTCGCCGTGCCGCGCTACTGGGGCTATATCTGACCGGAGCCAAATCCAGCGGCATTGTCGGCGGACATCTTGCCAACGCCCGAAAAGAAGGTTTGTGGAATTACCTGAAGATGCCGAACTTCATCCATCGCAACACCGATGGCCCCGACAATCCCTATGCCAAAGTCTACGACTTAGATATCGTTCGAAAGGATTTTCCCGACTTTGAGATAGAACGCACCTATCAGGATCACATGCACGCTCCGCCGCTGCCGGTAGGAATGCTGAAGCCGTTGGCCGGTTTGCTGGGCTGGCATTTGTGGGTACATCTCAAACCGCGTAAGTGATCGCAGCCCTCCACCCGCCGCTAACCAACCTCAGACTAAGCCTTTTTTGACCTAGCCGGCCGGCCCAGCGCAACCGTCGACTCCGAAGTCAAATACAGGAAAGTAAACGTCTCCTGCAAGTAGAGCCGCACTTGCGTGTCGGTGTGACTCAGATATCCAATCGATGCATCCTGGCCTATGTGAAGATCCAGATCGCCGCCGCGCGTAGTAAGAACGAATGCCCCGTCGATAGCTGGCGCCCAGATGATTTTGCCTTCGAACAGGCGCTTAACGTGTTCGAGCACCGGATACCCGTAATCGCTGGTCTCGGCAAGCTCTGTATACGCATCGGCGCTCAGCAAAATGGAATAAGGCCCGTTGACGCCGACCAGCCGCAACTGGCTCAAGGCTTGCGCGAAAGCTTCCGGATACTTACGAACATCGGCCGGCAAAGGCTGCTTTGGATTGCTTGTCCCTTGCCGCACCCCGACGATTCCCGCCGCGGGGTAACCTTCAAAAATCGCGCGGTCTTCGGCAAATGCCAGCTTTCGCGCCGCGTCTTTCACCGGCTGCCAATCGGAATCGTTGGCGCCTCGTTCGACATCATCGATCATTTGGCGCTCGAGATCGAACGGCGCGCGCAGCTCAACAACCGCTTTCACCTCTCGCTGACGCGCCAAAATCCCATCACTCGGCGGAGTAATTTTGCTGAGATGGCCGGTACCAACCGCCGAAAATGCCGACCCTGCCGGCCCGTGAACATCGACGACCCGGCGTCCCGCGAGGTATCGCTTGATCGTGCGCGAAGCTTCTTCCTCAATTTGCTCCCATGCTTCATCAGAAATCGGAGCCAGTTCGCGATGCAGGTTATTCATGAGAATTTTCTCCTTTCAGAGATCCGATGCCGAGTGAACCATCGTTTGCCGGCACGGAAGCAGACGCTTGGGCCGACGCCGGAGCCGGGGATGGTGCATCTGCTGTCGGCGCGTCGGGTGAAACGTTGTCTAGAAACGTTGCGGTCGGCACAAAGAACAGTCCTCCAGTGACCGCGGTGCTGAAGTCGAGGATGTGGTCGTAGTTGCCCGGCGGCCTGCCAATGAACATATTTTCGAGCATAAGCTCGATCCTCGCAGGTGTCCGGCTGTAGCCGATGAAATAGGTCCCGAACTCGCCGTGGCCAGGCCGCCCGAAAGGCATATTATCGCGGAGAATCTTAACTTCTTTGCCGTTTTCTTCGATGGTTGTCAGCGCATTGTGGGCCGACGTGGGCTTTACGGAGTCATCGAGTTCGACGTCAGACACTTTCTTACGGCCGATGATATTCTCCTGGGCTTCGGTCGAAATGCTGTTCCAAGCATCCAGATTATGCAGATACTTTTGTACGATGACATAACTCCCACCACAGAAAGCTGGATCCTCATCGCGGATGTAGACGGCATCGGTAGCGGCACCGCCGGTTGGATTTTCGGTACCATCCACGAACCCCAGCAGATCGCGCTCGTCGAAGTAACGGAAGCCTTGGACTTCATCGGCCGTGGTAACCGCGCCTTCGAGCCGAGCCATAATCTGCAGTGCCAGCTCGAAACACAGGCCCATGTGCTTGGCGCGGATGTGAAAGATCAAATCGCCAGGCGTGGACACTGCATGACGCGGGCCGGAGCGAAATTCACGAAACGGATGAAGGTCCGCAGGGCGTGGCGAGCCGAAAAGACCATCCCACGCGTTGGAGCCGATGCCCATCACGCAAACCAATGATTCTTCCGGAGCGCGAAATCCAACTGCGCGCAATAGCGCGGAGAGATCGGCACAAAGAGAGCGAACCGTGCCCAGATTTTCATCGCCGGGATTGATCGTCACCACCAGAAAAATCGCCGCGTTGGTGAGCGGCGAGGAAACTAACTGGGAAACAGCCACGTCTGGTGCTGCTGCCTGGGCGCTGATGGGCTGGGGAGAAACCATGCGAGTACGCCTGCCGAAACCAAATATTTTTGTTTTCTGTTTCGATCAGGATCAGCCGACAGCTTAACAAAAGTAAGTGAGTGCCGTCGACTGGGGCGGCCGAGCGTCACTCACTTCGAGCTTTCCATTCACAGGGGTGGCCTCACGTGATTACGGCATCTTTGCGGTAGGGACAACGGGCGACGTGATGCTCGCCAGCAGCGCCTTTGCCTGGTCTGAACCCGTACTGTTCAATTCCGCGGATTGTCGCAGGTACTTCTCTGCCGCCGGACGGTCGCCCTCCGCCAATGCAATCGCCGCCGCGTGCGAAAACATCTTGGCATCGCGGATGCCGACGGCAAGAGCTCTGTCGATCTGTTTTCGGGCTTCGTTATTCTCTCCGCTCATATGCAAGGCCCAGGCATAAGCGTCAAGCGTAAACACATCGTGCCGTCGTGCAAATTCACTCTGCGCAACCTGCAATGCTTTCGCCGGGTCGTTAGCGTGATCGGCGTAATAAAAGATCAGCTCGCGGTTCGAATTGTCGGCCCGCACGCTTTCCGCAATCGACTTTTGCTCAAACTCGGCAAAGTCTTTTTTCGCTTCGTCCGTTTGTCCGGCCAATTGCAACGCTTCGGCCAGATCGTAGAGATTCTCCGCGTGCTGTGCAGCCCGATATCGCTGTCTCAGCAGTTCCACCGCATCCCCATACCGTTTCTGCTGAATCCGCACCTTCGCCAGGTTCGCCAACGCATAGTGATAACCCGGAAACGCGACCAGTGCGCGCTGGCAAAGCCTTTCGGCCTCATCAGTCTTGCCTTCCGTGAACTTCAAATGCGCCATCTGCGTCAGGATCCACGCTTGGTCCTCCACTTCGCTCGGCGCCGTCGACTCATAGGCCATGTTCATCAATTCAAGCGAGCCGTCGACATCGCCAAACAATTCGCGCAAATAGGCAGCCCGTGTCAACCCTGGCATATTCCCCGGTTTCAAATCTAGCATCCACTGCGCCGATTTCTCGGCATCCGCATAATTGCCAAGTTCGGCATTTGCATCAGTCAAGAACCCATAGATCATCACGTCGTCCGGCATTCGCTGGTTCAAAACCTTCGCTTCAGCCAACGCGGCCGCAAACTCGTGCTTGCCAAGCAACAGCCACACATGAATGCGTTTGCCATCGAAGTTGTCAGGCGAAATTGCGTACGACTTTTGCAACGCTTCTTCTGCCTGGGCGTAGAACTTCACGTCCGAAGTCTCCCTCGCCCGTCGCGACAGCGCCAGTGCCAGCGCGTTGTACGCCTCGAAATCTTTCGGATTCTTATCGATCAGCTTCTGCGCCTGCGCCATCCCTCGCTCGGCCGGTGAAAGTGCCGAATCAGCCGGGCTGGAGCTCTGAGCGAAGCCGGAGGTCACCAACAACATCAGCATGAATGCAAGTATCGTTTTCACAAATTTCTCCTTTCAGAAATCTTGAAAAAGCTGTGGCCGCCGGTACCGCAGCGGCCACTTTTGTGAGCTACTTCAACGGACAGATTCCATTGGAAATCCCGGTACAGCCAAACTGCCCCGGTCCAATGTGATGGCTATCGCGACCGCTCCACGCAGTTTTCACGTACGGGAACTCCACACCATAGCCCTTGTCGTTAATGTTGACGCCGTCGCCGATCCGTGTGCCGTACTTGTTTGGATCAACCAGGATGCCACCCACCGCACGCGCGGCGATATCGACCACATCATCGATCGGCCGCCGCCCGTTGGGGAACCCAGCATCGTCACCCACTAGGAAGCCCAACCGCTTTTGGCTTCCCACTGGAGTCGCCGGAATACCCGTGTTCAGTCGGAGCAGATCGGCCACCGGCCCGCCATCTTTCGAACCGCATCCCGGACAGATCGGTGGCTCGTATTGCACCAGGAGCAGCAGATCATTTCGCGGAGCAGGCGGAACCGGAATGCCGATGGACGCAAAAAGCTGCGCCAATAGCGGATTCAGCACAAAGCTCGAGAACTGGCTGTCGTTCACCGGTACATCGGTGCTGAATTTGTCTTTCGATCCAGTTCCGATAATCAACTCGTTGATCAGCGGATTGCCTTCACGGTTCACTTGCTGCCACGAGCCGCTGCTGTTCTGGTTTCCGGCCAGCCTGCGTACCGTGACGTGCTGACGCGATGTGCTTCCGTAAGTCCCGATCACGGCATCTTTTTCGTTGGGCGGATGCAGTTTCCCGTCCACCGTCAGCATTTTGATCGGCACTTCCAGCACAATCGAGTTCACGTTGTAACCCGCTACCGCGTCCGGCGCGTAGTTGTGAGTATCGTCCGCATCTTCCGCAGGAGGCAGAACGCCGCCCACGCCCATACGGAAATTCAACGAGTCAAACGCCGCGCCCAGGTCGATGTAGAAAGGATCGTCGACCGTCCCGGCGAACACTCGCACTTCGTTGCCCAGGTTGTAGATCGCCTGGTCAAACAGCTTGGCATAGTCCGGCATGGTACGTGGGCCTACGTTCGAAGGCAGGGCAAACAGCGTCATCCCCTGGCTCAGGTCCGTCGCCACACCGTCTTTCACCATAGTCACGGTGTAGGTCTGTCGCAGACTCAAACCTTCTGAGCCTTTTCCGGAAAGGGCCGTGATCGGTGGAATTCCGGCGATCCCGCCCGCAAAACCGGTGAACACACCTGGATCCCGGATCTCGGTTTTGAAACGGAATTGAAACGTAATATCCGGAATACCGTCTCGGTTGTTATCAATATTCATTTCGTAAAGCACATTGGGATCGAACGGAAAATAATTCGGCCCGTTCGCAGGTTCAAGAAAGGGATCGACATTGAGGATCATGGTCACACGATCAGGATGGTCATAGCTCACAAACGCGTACCAGTCGGTTACATCCGCAGTGTGGTCCAGGGCAGAAATCGGCGCTTCGCGATGGCTGGATGCAAACACGCTCGTCGGAATCAGCGTGAGCAGCGCCACAGCGAAAGCCAGCGTTGCTTTCAGTCGCTTCATGGGGATTTCCTTTTAGTTGAAATGAGCAAACGATTCAATTGCTGCAACGCGGCGCCACGCTACAGCCGTAGAGATTGAACCGCCTACGCACTCATTACGCGGTAATTGTTACTGCGGATTTATCGAAGCGCCGAATTCACCTGGTTTTTACAAACTGAAAAAATTCGTTCGCCTAGGGCAATCCGTATCTTCCGTTCATCCGTATTTGCGTTTTCCCCTGTCGTCCCCATATCGATTCATCGCCCGTTCGAGCCATGCGCTCGCCCAATCCGTTGAGGACACAACCGCGTATCTCAGATGAAGCAGTTCAGAATTCAAAATTCAAATTGAAAAAAGAGGAGAACTATGAAAAAGAAACTTGCAGTTCTGCTGTTCGGAGCACTCGCCATGGCGACCATCGCCATGGCCGGTAGCGACCCCATGGTCGGTGGCGCAGCTATGTATCCTACCAAGGACATCATCGACAATGCCGTCAACTCAAGCGATCACACTACGCTGGTTGCCGCAGTCAAAGCGGCAGGCCTCGTCGACACACTGAAAGGACCCGGGCCGTTCACGGTTTTCGCGCCAACGAATGAGGCTTTTGCCAAACTGCCTGCCGGCACAGTCGACAATCTTCTCAAACCCGAAAACAAAGAAATGCTCACCAAGGTTCTCACCTATCACGTGGTCGCGGGGCGTTTGAGCGCGTCCGATCTCAAGAAGGAAATCAAAGCCGGCAACGGTCAGGCCAGTCTAAAGACCGTCAATGGCGAGACGCTCATCGCCACCATGCAGGGTAAGAACATCGTTTTAAGAGACCCAAAGGGCGACGTTTCCACTATCACCATCCCCAACGTTTTCCAATCCAACGGGGTCATTCAGGTGGTCGACACCGTCCTTTTACCAAACTAGCCGTAGCCAACAATGGGCGCTCCCCACGCGGAGCGCCTTTTTTATTCCTCAGTAACAAGCTTCCCCGCACATTCTGATACATTAGCCAAATCGTGGCGTGCTTCGGTTCATAGGCCCGCTACGTCATTTAATTCAATCGTTCAGCGTCGAAGTATGAGGCAATCCGCCCATAGCCGTCCAACCGTACTTAGAAAGGAAGATATTTAGCGGTGTCCGGAGCTGCCTCCAACGTGGTTACCGATGATGCCATGCTGGTGTCAGCCATTCGCTCAGGCGATGAGTCCGCCATGGGACAGCTCTATGACCGCTATTCTTCGATCGTCTATTCGGTCGCGCTTCGCATTCTCGGCGACACCGGAGCGGCGGAGGACATTTTGCAGGACGTGTTCATTCAACTTTGGCGCAATCCTGGTGTTTTTGACGCCAACCGTGGCAGTTTGCCCGGATGGCTGGCCGTGATCACGCGAAATCGTGCCATCGATTCGCTGCGCAAGCGCCGGCCCGAAACCGATATTGACGATGTCGTCGTTTCCGTCGAGCCGGACATGGTGCGTGGCGCCGAATGGGGCCGCGCTCTCGATAAGATTCGCGGCGCCCTCGATGCCATGCCTGTCGCGCAGCGATTGGCGCTCGAGATGGCCTACTTTGAAGGTTTGACCCATACCGAGATCGCCGAAAAAACCGGCGAGCCGCTAGGGACGATTAAGACCCGTATTCGCGCAGGGCTGCAAGCATTGCGCAAAGTATTTAACCGATGAGCATGCACGAACAATTCGCGGAAGATCTCTCGCTCTACGCGCTGGGAGCTCTCGAAGGCGACAAGCAGATCGCGCTGGAGAAGCACCTTGACGAGTGCTCGGGCTGTCGTCAAGAACTTGAGAAAATGCGCGGAGACGCCGCGTGGCTGGCATTTTCCATCAGCGGCTCGCGCCCACCTGCGAGTTCGCGCCAGCGTTTGATGTCAGCTATCGCCAAAGAACCGCGAAGCAGTCGTGCGGCCACACCGGCACGCCCCTTCACCTGGTTCAAAGCTTTTGAATGGGCGGTGGTAACCGCAGCAGCGCTTCTGGTTCTGATCTTTGCGCGCCAGAACCGTGATTTGCGCCAGCAACTTTCCGTCATTCAATCTGAGTCGTGGGGAGAACAGCAGCAACTCCATCAGGCAAAAGATCTCATCGCTTCACTAACTTCCGCCGAGGCCGAACACTTCACTCTCATTGCGAGCAAGACGCCGCCACCCGCGGAAGGCAAGACCATCTACATTCGCAATACCGGGACCGTCATTTTCCTTGCCAGCAATATGCCGCAATTGCCTGCGCAAAAAACCTACGAACTCTGGTTGATCCCAGCAACCGGCGCGCCCATTCCTGCCGGCCTTTTCAAGCCTGACGAACACGGCAACGCCACCGTGGTCAAGCCTCCACTGCCCGCCGGAGTCGAGGCGAAGGCATTCGCCATCACAGTTGAACCGGAAACCGGTTCGCCCGCGCCAACTTCCACCCCAATCATGGTCGGGGCCCAAAGCTGAAGGCAGAAGATTTTGACGGAATACTTACTGCTGTTTCGGCGGTGCCTTCGTGTCTACCTGAACCGCCGCGGGATTGTCAGTTTTTCCCACGTCCACCCAAACTTCACGCAACCTCCCGTCGGCATCCGGGCCCATCACCGTGCGTTTCTGGTCGGCCATACCATTCGCGCCTGGCCGCACAATATCAATCGTCTTCTCGGTGACCCGCAATCCGTCCTCCGGGGTGCCCGGCGTCGTATGCTCCACTTGCCGCGTCGTGCTGTGTTCGCCCGTCGGACTCGTCTGGCTCGAAATCGTCTCGCGGCGGACCAGCTGTAGGCCGGAGTCGTTGGCGACTCCGGGAACATTGGTCGAATAGGTTTCAGTAGTCCTGCGCGAATCGCCAGGAGCAGAACTGCTTGCCTTAGTAACCGTTCTCTCCACCACTCCCAGCTTACCGTCGCCGTTGGGCCGTGACACCGTCTCCTCTTTGCCGACCTCTTGCCCATTCTCGACCTTGCTGACGCCCTCCCTTACCTCCGACGTCTGCCAACCGCCGGATCCATCCGATGTCTGTGTCGACTTCTTGAACTCAACCGATCCATCACTGTTCTTCTTCTGCCGTTCATCAATCTGCACTGAAGGACTGAACCTTCCCTCAATGTCCGGCGTCAACACCGTCGTCTTGGTGTCGCGCACATCCGGGCTCACCAGTTTCGAATCCGCGATTTCGCGCTGCACCACTTGCAGTTTGCCGTCCGCATCGGGATTCGACGTCGTGCGCGTGACTTTCATCTCGCCGCCTGGCAGCTTGCTCGATTCCTCTTCCCTCACTTGCACCAGCACCCGCCGCCCGTCCACGTCGGTGCCATATGCCCTTTGGATGGTTCGCACCGTCGTGCTGTTAACTTTCACTGACTCTGTCTCCACGTCCGAGTACGGCACATACCGTCCATCCGGGCCAAGCACTTGCACTGATTTGTTGTCGATACTCCGCCCATCCGCTTCGGTGTGCGTAACCTTGGTTCGCGAAGGATTAAACGCCCCGTTCGGATCTTGCTGTTGGGTAGTTGTAGACCAGTTGGAAGTGGAAGAATTGTCTTGCGCAAATCCCGCAGCCGAAAAAATTACCGCGGCTGCCAAGGCTGTCACCTTCACCGCCGAATTCAGGCGCGGGTTCATGATTCGATAGTAACAGCTACTTTCCACACCGATTGAGGAGCACGCTGAAGGTTCCGGCCTCGTAGTCGGGAAACAGCAGATCTAATGCTCCATCGCCGGTCAAATCAGCGACGGCGAACTGGCTGAGTCCACCGCCACCGCCGAAATAAGACGCGTTGCCACTCTGAAACGATCCGTTGCCGTTACCCAACAGAATCTGGACCAGACCTTCTTCGTTCGGCGCGAGCAGGTCGATCTTGCCGTCGTGATTGAAATCTGCCGCCGCCAGCACCGACCCGCCAGCAATGCTGCTTCCAGCCAGAAAAGTGCCGTCCCCGTTGCCAAACCAGAGCTGGATCTGGTTATTGTTCTCGCTGAATGCCAGGTCAAGGTTTCCATCGCCATTGAAATCGCCCGCCGCCGCGGTAACATCCGGCGAAGGCAACGGATACGTTTGTCCTTCGGTAAACTTGCCATCGCCATCGCCTAGGAACACCACAAAATCCTGGTTGTCGTGTCGCGGCACAACGAAGTCGAGAATTCCGTCACCGTTGAAGTCGCCGAACACCGCCGAGCGAAGGTAGTATCCCGTCCCGTAAGCTACCGGCGGCCTGAAGGTTCCGTCTCCATTTCCGATGAGAACACTGACCGCGCCTTCGTCCTGATAATCACCCTGGCTTGTCACTGCGATGTCCAGAATGCCATCCCGGTTAAAGTCGGCCAGGTAGATCCACGACGGATAGATCGCGGGAATCGGAACTCCCTGCCCTTTGTGGAAGGTGCCGTCGCCGTTGCCACGAAATATCTGCACCTTGAACTGCGGCCAGCTTAGCACCGCAAGATCGACATTCCCGTGGTGCGCAAACACTCCACTGGCCATCGCAACCGGATAGGACACGTTGTACTGGCCGACCGGCTCGGAGAAATGCCCTTTGCCGTCGCCCCTCGCAACCGCGATCAGTCCGTTGTAAGTATCGCCCACGGCCACATCTGGTTTGCCGTCATGATTAAAATCTCCCACGGCCACCGCGTCCATTGATGGCACCTCGGCGTATGCCATCGAAGTTGAAAATCCGCCGGACTCGTTGCCAAACAAAACTGCGACTCCCGAACTACTGTAGCTGCCCGCCATTAACGCAAGATCATCGCTGCCATCCCCGTTGAAATCCGCTACTACCGGGCTGTACGCGGGCGGATTATAGCCCTGCGCCGGACCGAATGTGCCATTTCCAAGGTTCGTCAGAACGAATACGCCAGCATCGCCGGTGACCGCCAACGCGGGCTTGCCGCCGCCCTTGAAAGAAAGTGAAGCCACATCCCTGGGCGCATATGGATGCCCCGCCACATACGACGTCGGCGATCCAAAATTTCCTTCGCCTTTGTTCAGCAATACCGTAGTCGTGCCACCCACATAGTCGGCAGTCGCGATGTCAATTCTTCCATCTCCATTCAGGTCCGCCGCCACTACTCCCCAGGGCATCAGGCCAACATTCAAAACCTTCGGCTGCCCGAATGTCCCATCCCCTTTGCCAAAGAATACATTCAGCGTATCCCCTGGATCTTCCTCGGTACCAGTATTGGGCGCTGCAATATCAAGTACGCCATCGCTGTTGAAGTCCGCGACCGTCACCGAGTACGGCGGCAGCGAAGTCCCGTAATTCACCGGCGATCCGAACGTACCATCACCCTTCCCAAGCATGACTTGGATTTGCGACCTCGCATAGCTAGCAACTACAGCGTCCAGCTTCCCGTCGTGGTTAAAGTCCCCAACCGCCAGGTAGTCCACCGGGTTGTCCGCTGAACTCTTGATTGGGGGTTGGAATGTGCCGTCTCCGTTGCCCAGCATGACGTTCACGCTGCCTGCTTCGTCCGCGATCGCAACGTCCAGTCTTCCGTCATTGTTAAAGTCGCCCACAACAATCTGCCGCGGATATTTCGCCATTGACGGAATGCTCTGTCCAGAAACGAACCCCCCATTTTTCTTCCCCAGCAAGACGTAAAGCTTCTTGGTGTACCAGCCGGCGGTCACCAGGTCGGGCACGCCGTCCCCGTTGAAGTCCCCCATAGCCACCCACGATGGTGAGGTTCCCGGCGAATAAAGTGGGTTGTTGAAAAGAGGCTGGCAATCCGTCGCGTTTGTTACTACCAGGCGTGGGGAGCGATTGACCTCGGCACCTTTAGCCAGAACGATAAGCAGCGCCGAAGTCGAAAAAAGGAGAACAAACCGAAGGAGGACGCTTCGCATGGCTCACCTCGCGAAGGGAGCGCAGCAATGATACACCCAATCGAAACTATCAGTGTCACACAGCATAGCAGTGCAAAAACTTGCACTCCTATGGCGGAAATCGTTGTGGCCAGGTTTATCGCCGGCTGTTTGCCGCACATCCTTGCCTGGCCAGACTGTTAGCTTCAAAATTGTGCTCTCGCGGAATGCGGTTAATGGAGAACTTTAGATCACGTGCCAGCTTACGGCAAATCCAGTTCAGCGAGTAAAGTCTGGGACTACGGCACGCATACTGGCCCAACATCTGACGCACTACCACTTCTGAGTCCGAATAGACATGCAGTGACCGCGCTTTCCTGGCCAACGCGCATTGCAAAGCTTCCAGCAGTGCCAGGTACTCCGCAACATTATTGTCTTGATATCCGATCCACTTGGCGATCCGGATTGGCCGGCCTTTGGGTGAGTGTAGGATGACACCAATTCCACTCGGCCCCGGATTTCCCCAAGACCCCCCGTCGACATAGGCTACAAAATCTGACATCCGCATTTACCTTGCGCCAAAGACCTTCTCGAGTCAATAGACTTGCATGGTTCAATGGATAACAGAACCGAATATTCCCTCTGCAAATGCTGTGCACACTTTGTGCGGCCTGTGAAACTGTCCGCGTAATCGCCGAGCCGATAAACGTTTAGGATAATTCTCGTCTGTGCAAAAGTAATTTGCCGATGCACACAAAACCGGCGTTGACTTTTCCCCGTGCTTCCCCTAACGTGAGGCCGTCGACGATCGAAAGGGTTGGTACAAATCATGTTGGCCACCCCGAAGTAGGTCGGGTGATCAGCCTAGTGGGGCAACCCGCGAGGCAACCGAACCCGAAAAAACCGACCGCTCTGCGAGGAGTAGTTGGGGTTCGGAACCGCGAAAGTGGTGATCGCACCAGGGGCTGTGACGGTACATGCCTCCACGCTGTTGGCTCCCTCGCAGGAGTTGGCGGCTAGAGCATAACCAATGTCACAGCCTTTTAATTTTCCCCGCCGTCTTGTTTCCGCGTTCTGACTGCCTTACTTGGCATCTTCCCCACTCCGGCATAAAGTATTCCATAAGGGGTTCATTGTGCGCCGTGTGCTGCCAGCATTCCTGCTTTTCACTGCCGCCCTCGCCTTCGCGCAAGACGCATCCGACGCCTCGCCCACCAGTCGCATCTCCGGAACCGTTATCGACTCCGTTACCCAGCAACCTCTCGCCGGATCCGAAGTCACCCTGCGTGGGCCCACCGCATCGTCCGGCTCCAATTGGAAATCGCTCTCCGTCACTGCCGACGCTGAGGGCCATTTCACCTTCGATGGCCTCGCCGTCGGCCGCTACATCATCAGTGCTTTCCAAACTGGATATGTAAACATGGGCCCCGGTCGCGCCGGTTCACGGATGCGTACCGCCAACCTGACCGCGCCAGGCCAAACCCTCGATGACTTTACCGTGGCCCTCACTCCCGGAGGCGTCATCTCCGGCCACGTCACAAATTCTGCCGGCAAACCTCTGAATCAGGTCACCGTCCAGGTTCTCCGCCATGAATACATCTCCGGTCACATCGACCTCGGCGAAGTCTCCAGCGCCCAAACTGGCAAGTCCGGCGAATACCACATCACCTCGCTCTCGCCCGGCCACTACTTCCTGCGCTTTCTTTATCTCGACCCGCAACCGCAGAAGCCGGGTTCCGACGAAGCCTACATCGCAACTTACTATCCCGGCACGACCGACCAGTCCCAAGCCATCGCCCTCACCATTCGCGCCGGTGAAGAACTCGGCGCTATGGATGCCACACTCACCCCACGCCACACTATGACCGTCAAAGGCACCGTCGTGGACGCTGTCACCAAAACTCTTTGTTCTGACAGCGAAATCAACCTAATTCCCAAGGAGGGTGCCATATTCCCGTCGCCCTATCATGCCAGCGCCGACGCCAAGGGTCGTTTCGAGATCCACGGCGTCCCGGCTGGTGAATACATCGCCACTGCCGAAGTCGAGGGTGAAGCCTCTCACGCCACGAAGAAATTCGGCCAGAAACCCGTTCGCATTAGCGAGGCCAACGTTGACAACCTGGAACTTCTCGTCGCTCGTGGCGTTGAAGTCAGCGGACGTATCCGCATCGACGGCAAAACCATCGTCGACCTCACGCAGATCACCGGCTCCATCGACTCCACAGAAACCTGGGCTCGTGAGTACGGTGGTGAAATCGAAGACGCGCACGTGCGCTCTGACGGCAGCTTTATTTTCTACGATGTGCCGGAGGGTAGTTACCGCATCAGCTTTTCGGCAGTCCCACCTGGCACCTATATCAAGTCCAGCACCAGCGGCGGAGCCGTGGAAGACACATCCATTAGCGTTCCACGCGCGCAGTCAGTAACCGCGCTCGATTTTTCTCTCAACCCCAACGCCGCATCTATTACCGGCGCGGCTCTCTCGGATGAGCAACCTGCTCCCGGCGTCGTCGTACTTGTCGTTCCCAGCGCCGATCGTAGGAGCATCTATCACTTTTACAAGCGCGTGGTTACGGATTCTCAAGGAAAGTTTTCCATCGCAGGTCTCATCCCAGGCGACTACAAACTATTCGCCTTCGACGACATGCGCCGCGGCGCCATGATGGATCCCGATTTCCTTGCCGAATTCGAAACTGCCGGTAAAGATGTAACTCTGAAAGAGGGAGACAGCGCGACCATCCAGATCGATGTGATCCCTTCCGACTAGCCGTCATAGCTATTCCGTCCTACGCACACCAACGATTTCCATTCCCCGAGCCCCCGAAACTGTGCTATAGTCCGTCCACCCAGGGGGGTAGGGATCTTCCCTGCTCCGAACTCGTCAACTTCAACTACCAGCTCACCCGACAGAAACCACATTTCGGAGGATCTTGATATGAAATCGGTGTGGAAGTTACTACTACCGCTGCTACTAGTAGGCCCGCTCGTTGCGCGTGCCGAAACCATCCCCGCCGGCACCTTTAAGCACATCATCATCATCGTCCAGGAAAATCGCACGCCCGACCAGCTCTTCGGCGCCGGACCCAATGTCAATTGCACCGCCGAAAATCCCTTTGAAACTGGCGTGGACATCGTCAACGGCGGCCCAGCAAAGAGCAAAGGGACCCAATGCGCCGTTTCCATGCCCCTCAACGTCAAGACCGATCCCAACCACGGATACACCGGCGGCTGGTTGCCCGATTACGACAATGGCGCCATGGACGGCTTCTGCCAGATCGTGCAGAACGGCGTCTGCGTGCAGTATTCCTACGTGCAGAAATCCGACGTCAAACCCTACTTCGATCTGGCTTCCGCCTACGGCTGGGCCAATTACATGTACCAAACCAACGAAGGCCCCAGCTTTCCCGCTCATCAATTTCTCTTCACCGGCACTTCTGCTCCGGTGGGCACCAAACAGGCTGGTGCTCTCGATTTCGTCGCCGAGAACCCACCGTTCAACACCAGCGGATGTCCGTATGGGGCCACGCCTCCATCACCACCTGCATGGGTCGGTCCTGAAGGCCACAAGAAGGCCGAAAACAAACCCGAGTGCTACACCCATAACAGTCTGGTAACTAACGCCAAGGGAGACAAGGGTTTCTCCTGGCGTTACTACGCTCCCTCCACTGGCGTAATCTGGGACGCACCGCAGTCCATCCCTGAAGTCTGCTACGGCGCAAACAGCCTCACCAGTCTTGGCCAGACATGCTCTGGCACCGAGTGGTCTTCGC
Organism: Terriglobales bacterium; assembly: GCA_036392935.1. Classification (GTDB taxonomy): domain Bacteria; phylum Acidobacteriota; class Terriglobia; order Terriglobales; family Acidobacteriaceae; genus DASVWZ01. Next base: position 17,879 of record DASVWZ010000179.1, read on the forward strand.
ATCTTTCTTTTCCTGGAACTCTAAAAGGTCAGGCCGCGCCCATTTTCGATGACATCGCCGCCTGCGACCTGCCCGAAATCACCTGGGTCATTCCCGATGATGTCTGGTCCGACCACGCCGGCCACACTGGCCCTGCCTACGGACCCTCCTGGGTCGGCGACATCGTCGATGCCATCGGCAACAGTTACACCGCTAGCAAAGGCAAATGTGACTACTGGGGAACCAGCTCGAAAAAACCCGAACCCACCGCCATCTTTGTCACCTGGGACGACTGGGGCGGATGGTTCGATCACGTTTCCCCTCCCGCTGTTCTCCGTAGCTCATCTCCCAGTTCCTGCAACGCTCCAAACGGATGGGGTTGCGGCTACGTCTACGGCTTCCGCGTGCCCCTGGTGGTTGTTTCCGAGTACACTCCCGCTGGATACGTCTCCGGCGCCTGCACCGGCAACTGCCCGAACAACGTTTTCCCTTATGTTCATGACTTCGGAAGCATACTCGCCTTCACCGAGTACAACTTCCGCATGCCATCGATCGCGCCTCCGTTCTACGCCGACTACAATGCACCCGACGGTGCCAGCGGCCACGTTCCGCTGTCCGATTTCTTCGGCTCCACGCCGCGCGCCTTCACCAGCATCTCAACCCCTTATCCCGCAAGCTTTTTCGAGGACTACTACGCCGACCACAGCGCCAAACCCTCCGGTCCCGACGCTGATGACGGCGATGACGACTAACGCGTAGACACAAAAATGACCCCGGTGGTGGTGCAGTTTGATTGTCATCCTCGAGCGAGCGTTTTTTGCGAAGCGAAGGATCTGGGCGAGTCGCGCGCTGTTCCGTGTTCTTTGCGGAACAACAACGCGCGTCCGGCTCGCATCCGAATTTGAACTGCACCACTACCGGGGCTTTATTTTCGCTGCCGGTACAACTTCTGGTCCACCTGCTCGGCCATCGCCTCCGTGTTTAACGGAATATCCAGGAAGTGCTTCACCGCACCAGCTACCTTTGCGGGATCCCCGATCAACTCGTGATGTGACACCAGATGGAATGTCACGTTCTTCCCCGCTCTCACCCAGCTCATCACTTGGTTCAAATGCGCCTGCAGGGCCGCTTTCATCTGCGCCGGACCGAGCCCCGGTCCCGCCGTTCCGCGACGCTTGATCATCTCCGCCTGCGACGCAACCACTTCTTCAAGCGGCCGTTCCATAAAGATTACCCGATAATCATGGTCTGCAGGCAACGACATCAGCAACTGCGAAATGACCTTCACCGCCTTGCCTTCCGCTTCGCCGATCAGCGATGGCTCCCGCGGCAGAAGCTTCGCCCGCTCCCACTCGTAATAGCCTCGCGGATTATCCTCATCCGGCCGCCGCTCGCCATCAGTGAGCACATCCATGCCGCCTGCGGCCAGCATCTGCATCATCAGCGATGTTCCCGAGCGCGGCAACCCCGAAACAATGGTGATCAAGCCTGCGCCATCTCCTGCCGTCGCCGCCGCATCTGCAGAAATATTCCCCGATGCCGCGCCGCTTTTTCCGGATTTCCCCCCGGACAGGTGTACAAGGCCGCCAGCCATCGGTGTGCCACCATCAACCCCGGCAACATGCTGAGCGAAGTTTCAAACGCCAGCGCCGCCCGCTCCCGGTGTCCCAAGCGCGCGAGCGCCACGCCCAAATAAAAATGTCCCATCGGCAAAAAATGCTGCAGCCCAACCGCCAGCAGCGCTTGCTCCGCGGCTTCTTCATTCCGCCGCTGCCGCAATAGCGCCATCGCCAGCCCCAAATGCGCCTCTGGACTGTCGCCGTCAATCTCCAGCGCCCGCACAAACGCCCGCTCGGCATCATTCGTCCGCTTCTGCCGCAAATACGTCTCACCAATTCGCAAATGCAAATCCGGCAATCGCGGATCGGCCTGCTCCGCCTTCAGCAGCCATTCCAACGCCGCATCCATGTTGCCTTCTTCAAATGCAATGATGCCCATCAGCAAATCTGCCCACGGCTTTGGACGCTGCTCTTTTGGCCCGGCAGATTCCTCGATCGCGCCATCAGCCTGTACGGCCGCCGGAACATCTTCTTGCACCGCTTCCGCTTCACCCTCCTTCGCCTTCACTGGCTTCTTCGGAGGCTCATAGGTCAGCAGCCACTCCAGAATCTTCTTCGCCTCCGCTCTTCGGCCCAGCGCCAGATAACACTGCGCCAGGTGCTGCGAGAACCGCGTTTCATCCTTCCACTTTTCTACCAGCTCTTCGAAAATCGGCGTCGCCTCGTGATACCGCCGCGAATCCAGATACACTCTGGCCAGATTGTACTGCTGCTCCCGCACTGCAATCTCAACCGCTTTGTTCTGGTCTTCGCTCGGGGGCTGAATATACCCCAGCGCCACAAACTGCTGCAGCACCGCCTGCGACGCCGCCGGATCCATCCGCAAATCCGCCGGATGCATCCCGCATTCTCCCGCCTCATTTTCCCAGCTCGGAATCCTCGTAATCTCCGGAGGCTCCTCGAACGCCTGCACCAGCACCCGTCCATCCATGTCTTCGCCCACCGGCAGCCCGTACATCGTCAGAATCGTCGGCGTGACATCCAGCAGAGTTGCGCCATAAATCCGCTCATCTTGCCGGATGTGATCTCCCCTCATCGAGATCACGCCAAAATTCCGGTGCTGCACCGCCGGACCCGCCGGCTCCGCCGGAATCCCCCTCGGCCGCAGATGATCCGAATGGAAGCCATGGTCAGAAACCAGAATCACCGTCGCATCGGGCCCCGCCAGCGTGATCAGCGTCTCCAGCATCATGTCGTGAAAGCGGTACGCGCCATTCACCACATCTTTGTAAATCTCATACCGGTCTTCCGGAATCCCCTCCATCCGTGGCGGATGAAAATGCATGAACCCGTGGCAGAAATGGTCGATCCCGTTGTAATACACCGCCAGAAAATCCCACGGCTCATTCCGCAAAATCCATGTCGCTGCATTGTGTACGGAACAATTCTCCGACAAAATCTTAGCAAACGACTGCAATCCCTTATCTTTCTCCTGATCGATCTCCCCTGCCTTCGGTATCCACGGCAGGATCGCCGCTTCCGTCACCTCCGCGGGATGCATCCTCAACTTCGCAAACGTCTCCCGCATCGACTCCGGATGGACCGTGCCCGGCGGCAACGGCCACTCTTTATCCAACGGCGCAGTCGCATACGGAAACAAATCCGACACGCAAATCCCATTGATCTTCTCCGCCGGATGCCCCGCAAACCACCCCACCACGTGCGTCTTATATCCCCGCTGCGTAAGCATGTTCCAGATTGCCTTCACCTTGCGCGAAGTGCTGGTCGTCGGCCGCACTCCGCCGCGGTCCGAGTCCGGCTCCATGAATCCCAGAATCCCGTGCTTGTCCGGACGCTTTCCCGTCCCAATCGAATTCCATAGCATCGGTGAAAGCACCGGCCGCAGCGTCGCCAGATTGCCCATCACGCCATGATTGATCATGTCGTCGAGCGTCGGCATCAGCCCCTGATCGAGCAGCGGCGTGGCGACCTTCCAATCGGCCGCATCCCAACCGATCAACAGAACTTTTTTTGCGAGTGCTTCAGGCATGGAAAAACTCCGAGGCAGGCACGCCTCCCAAGGACAGCTAGTGTACTACGAAATTGCCGCCATCGCTGCCCTCACGCGGAGGAAAGCATACCTCAAATGGCGCACCAACACCGCATTGCGCGCAGCTTGGCCATTCCCAACACCTCGACTATAATCCCCCCTACGGAGTAAACGAAGGGGGAATCTTATGAGAGACAAATCTATATCGAGGCTCAGGGCCGTTCCCGCGATACTGGCGCTAACACTGGCTCTCGCGGGCCCCGCTGCCGCGGGGAACCGATACAAGGCTCTACACAGTTTCACCGGCGGTGACGATGGCGGAGTCCCAAACTCCGGACTTGCCTTCGACGCCCAAGGAAACCTGTACGGCACAACCATCGGCAGTCTGGACGCCAGCAGCACAGTCTTTGAGTTGAGTCCCAATGCTGATGGCAGTTGGACCGAGAGTGTCCTTTATCAATCGCTCGCCGGTCCCGGCCCTTATAACATTCGTCCGGGAGTGATTGTTGATGCAGCTGGCAACCTCTATGCCACATCGCTGCATGGCGGCACCTACGACCACGGCACTGTCTTTGAGCTGGTAAACAACGGCGGCGGCAACTGGAGCGAAATCACCTTATATAGTTTTATCGGCGACAGCGACGGAAGCTATCCAGTCGGTGGCCTCGTCTTCGACAGCGTTGGTAACCTCTATGGAACAACGACGTACGGAGGCTCCGGATACGGAGTTGTATTCGTACTGTCCCCAAACCAGAATGGGGGGTGGACTGAGAACGTTATCCACGAGTTTTCCGGAGCGGACGGCTCCTATCCGGACCATAGCAGCCTTATCTTCGACTCATCCGGCAACCTATACGGAGTTACCGCCCAGGGGGGCAAGGGAGACTGCTACATTTGGGCTAAGGGCTGCGGGGTTGTTTTCGAACTAACCCCGAACGAAAACGGGGCATGGACGGAAACCGTTCTTTACGAATTCAGCGATGGTAAAAACGGCTCGAACCCGGAATCTACCCTGCTGTTCGACTCTGCAGGGAAGCTGTATGGCACCACCCTGGCCGGCGGCCTGGATGGAAACGGAGTCGTTTTCCGTCTTACCCCCGACGGGAACGGGAATTGGAGCTTCAGCGTCCTTCACCATTTTAAAGGCGGGACGGACGGCGCAAATCCTTACGCTGGTCTGATCTTCGACAGCGTTGGCAACCTCTATGGTAGCACTATGGACGGCGGAGAGGGGTCATGTTCGGACAATCGCGCCCCGGGCTGCGGCACAATCTACGAGCTGATTCAGGACGCCAGCGGAACATGGTTTGATCACATTCTGTTTCGCTTCCCGGGGAAGCCCGCTGCCAATCCCATAAGCGAGCTGGTTTTCGATGCCTACGGCAACCTCTATGGCACCGATGCGGCAAGCACTTCCAAAGGGTTTGGTGGCGTCTTCGAGCTGACACCATAACCGGCGCGTCTGCATGATGGCGAGAGAAGCAAGCCCACCGCTGCATCCTGGCTACGCCCTCTTGACCGGCTAGGCCCACTTACTACGCCACCCTGTTGCTTTGTCCGCCTGCCAGCCCTTGTCGCACTCCCAGCATTCCCTGCATCCCCCCCACCCGCGCTATCATCTATCTC
>DASVWZ010000180.1:0-44272 GCA_036392935.1 Terriglobales bacterium
TGCTCTCGCTCGCCGTGCGCAACGGACGCAACCTCGACTTCGACTCCAAAGAAGCCCGCGCCGCCATGGTCACGGATCTCGACGACGCCCAGCCCTCCGCCCGTCGTGCCGTAGGCCTGCCAGGTCTTCAGCAGAACAACGTCAACCAGACTGGCCCGCAGCCCGCGCAGCCCAAGCCGCCGCAACCCGCCACTGCAAACGCAGGAAAGCAACCGCAAGATTCGCAACGAAAAGTTCAATCGGTAGGGCACGGCTTCAGCCGTGCCGTACAGGACCCCAACGTGATCGCGGCTCTAGCCGCTGAGGGCGAACGCGGCGCCGCCGAAGCCCTGGCCATCGCCGAACAACTCCTCGAAGCCGCCAGTTGATGTGCAGCCACCGCTACGGCACTATATGACTGACGACTGATGACTGACGACTGATGACTGATGACTGACGACTGATGACTGACGACTGATGACTGCTACTCGCCGCTCTCGACCGTCAGCGTGACGTTGTCCGCATTGTAGGTCACGGTGAAGTGCTCGCTGTCATTGATCTGCGTGCCGTTCACTGTCGCAAATGTGCCGCTGACGCTCTTGGCGGAGAGAATCACGAAGGACTCTCCAACCGTCGGCACAAAGCTGTTCAGCAGCCCAATGTTGAGCGTACCGCCCAGCGTCGCCGTGCCGGAGACGTTCAGTACGTTGTACTTCGTCGAGCTGGCGATGTTGGCGTCGAGCGCGCCGCTCGCGGTCTGTATGTAACCGGGATTCACAGTCAGTTTGCCGGTCGCCGTGAGCGAAGGCCCGGCAACGACCGTGCCGGAGTTGTACACGTGAGCAAGCACGCTTCCGCCGTTGCCATAGAGGAAACCTTTGGTGACTTTGAAGTCGCCACTGGCGGTCTCGTCTTCACGCCGTTCTTCCTCACCGGCTGGAACGCTGACCGTGCCATTGACCACGGTCTTTCCGGTGCCGGACTGGAAGTAGGTTCCGCCGCCGCCGACGGTGAAGGTGCTGCCTTTGCTGACGGTAAGCGAACCGTCGTTGGTGAAGCTTGCCGCGCTGGTGAAGTTTGCGCTGCCGGAGAGCGTGAAGCTGGCCTTGGCGGCGTTGGTGGCGAAGGCGGCGAGCGCGTTGGTGTTGGGATTCAGGATCTGCGCCGCGGTACCGTTGAGCGTGATCTTCGCCGCGTTGGTATTGATGTTGCCGGGAACCGTGAGGGTTCCGGCGACGGTGTAAGTGCCGCCGGTCAGCGTCCCGCCGGAAAGATTGGTGATGCGGCCGATACCGATGGTGCTGTTGACCTGAGCTTCCAGCGTGCCATTGTTTGTGAAGAAATTGCCGGCAGAGATCTGCAACTCGCCGCCGTTGGCAGCTTCCATGAGGCCGGTGCTGGCGTTGGTGATGCCGCCGGTGCCTTCGCGCGAGATACTCAGGTTAAGGTTGGCGCTGCCCACTGGAACGTTGGCACTAATCGTGCCCTGGTTGGTGATGGTTGCCTGGCCGAAGATCTGGCCGGTCCCGACAATCGTAGATTGGTTGACGAGGACGCCGCTGCCGCCGAGAACAATATTGTTGTTGTAGGAGTTGTTGGTGCCGTCTCCCATGACGAAATCGCCGATGCCGGTGAGGGTAAAAGTCTGGCCGCCGGGAACACCGACACCATTGCTGGTGTTGCCGCTGTTTGCGGTAACCGCGATAGTCCCGGTGTTCTTGATGGTCCCCTGCATACTGACGCCGGAGTTGTTGCCGTAGGCTGGGATGGAGAGCGTGCCGTCGATGACGACCGGGTTGGTGGTGCCATCGAGCAGAGTCTGGCCGATGTCGTTCATCACTGCGCCGCCGGAACTGGTGAGAGTTCCGCCGCTGATGGTTGCCCCGAGCAAGTCGGTGGTTGAGTTTGTGCCGGCGGCTGCGATGGTGCCGCCGTTGTTGTTGAACGCGCCGCCCAGGGTCATGGTGCCGCCGTTGGTGGCTTCCATGGTTCCGGTGTTGATGGCAGTAGAACCGATGCGATCGATCAACAATTGAAGGCCGTTCGTTCCCGTGGGAACGTTGGCGTTAACCGTGCCGTTGTTGGTGAAACCGGCAATGTTTTGGATGGCGCCGGTTCCCTGAATGATCTGCTGGTTGACGAACGACCCGTTGCCGGTAATGTAGTTCTGGTTGTTGTAGGCGTTGCTGGTGCCGTCGCCCATGATGACGCTGCCCGATCCTGAAAAAGTGGCGGTCTGGCCGCCGGGAACGCCGAGAGCAATGTTATTGCCGGTGGTGGCAAGGATCTGAACGGTTCCGTTGTTGGTGATGGCGCCTTGAAAAGATGTGCCCTGGTTGTTGCCCGTGGCTGGAATGAGAAATGAGGCGGTATTGGTGACCGCGCCGACGGTCGCGCCGTCGATAACCGCGCCCTGTTCGCCATAGATGACGCCGCCGCTGGAGCTGGAAATCTTGCCGCCGCTGAGGGTCATGCCGTTGAGATTGACGTAAGAGCCCTTGCCGATGGCTTTGACGCTTCCGCCCTTGTTGTTAATGGCGAGCGCCTGAATGAACAGGGCTCCGCCCTTGGTGGCTTCGAGTGTGCCGGTGTTGCTGGTCGTGCCATCGCGGTAGATGACCAGTTGAAGGCCATTTGTACCCGGGGGAATGTTGGCGTCGATCGTACCGCTATTGGTGAAGCCGCCGAGGTTGTTGATGCTACCGGTACCCTGGAGCAGTTGCTGGTTGGCGAAGATGCCGCTGCCGCTGATGTAGGGTTGGTTGTTGTATGCGTTGCTGGTGCCATCTCCCATGGTCAGATTGCCGCTGCCGGAAAGCGTGAAGGTTTGGCCGCTGGGGATGCCTATGCCAACGCCATTGCCCTGGGAAAGAACCTGGATGATTCCGGTGTTGTTGATGGTTCCCTGGACAAAGCCGCCGGGATGCGACGCTCCATCCACCCACTGCATGGTTCCCGAGTTGGTGATGGTATTGCCGTTGGTACCGTCGAGGAGCACGCTTTGATCCACGACCTGAATTGCTCCTCCGTTCGCGGTGGTCCATGTGCCTCCGGTGAATGTTTCTCCGCCCTGGCCTTCGCCCTCGAGCTGGACTTGGGAGTTAGTGCCTGACGCCATGATCGTTCCACCGACGTTGTTCAGCGTCAGGCTCCCCATGGCGAGCTGGCCTCCACCGGTGGCTTCGATCAGGCCGGTATTGGTAGAAGCGCCCTGGCCCTGGTTGCGTCCAAAGACGAGTTGGAAACCCGGGACGGTGCCGTTGATCACGCCGCTACTGGTGTTGTTGACGGTCATGTCGAGGCTTCCCGCGCCGTTGATAGTCGACTCGTTCTTCAGCAATGCGGACCCTCCCAGAGCGTCAGTGCCGAGGGAAGTCGTGTTCAGAGTAAAGGTTCCTTTACCCGACAGGGTCGTGGTCTTGCTGTTCGAGAGGGTCACGGCGACCGCGCCAAACGAGACCGGCGCGGATAAGACAATCGAACCGTTGTTGACGATGGAAGTGCCGCTGATGTTCAGGCTTGGGCTGGCGTTGGTTACGCTCGGAATGGTCAGACTGTCGGAGCTGCCGAGTGTGAGGCCCGCGATGGTGTCGTTGGCGTTAAACATAACCGCCGCTTTCGATAGCTGGATGCAGGCCGCATCATTCTGGCCGGGCACGCTGTGGGTAGACCAGTTGTTGCCGTCGTTCCATGCGCCGTTGCCATCGGCGCCGGTCCAGGTGTCAGTGCACGATTGTGCGGACAGCGACGGTACGGCCAGCCATAAAGCGGCAATCACCGCGAAAGTTAGTGCAAGAATGTTCAGGCTGATGGTCTGACGGCGCGCGAAAGGCATGGATCCTCCCTGTGTGGATGTGTCTTGTATTGAGTCTTTCTACCCTGGGCTCGGCGAACAGGTGGCGCGAATAGCGAAGTGCTCTCTCCAGAGCGCCATCCACTCGCATCTGAATGCGGCTACAACGCTAGAGTTCAGCCTTGCTGGAACGCAAGAGGTATTACCGGACAATACCCGACATTACCCGACATTTAGGTGGAAACGCCGCGTTTTAAAAGGGATGTTGCGCTGTGGCGGGTGAGCAAGCCCGCTGCTGCTATTCGAACTGGGGCCATAAGAAAAGAGCGGCTCGCGCCGCCCTTCGTCTTCGGTACCAGGCTTTCGGTACCTGCTCCTAACTTCGTTTGGGATTATTTCTTGGCGCCGGATGCGGCCGCGGCCAGCTTCTTATCGGCAGGTTGACCCGCGCGAGAGAGTGCCGCGACTTTAGCCACGGCATCAGCCGTGCTGCGTCCAGTATCTATGTTGGCATCGACATAGGGATGGCGTTCGCCGTCGGTGTGCATGACCAAAACTTTGGTATGAATGTTGGCTTTCTTGACCATGTAAGGCAGATGATGGCGATCGTCGCGGGTAAGCGTCGGGCCAAGAACCACGAGATCGTAGCTTGCCTTGCGCAGCGCTTCTTCCACGGCTTTGCGGCCCACGGCGGTCTCAATCTGGTGGCCGGCTTTCTGGAAAAAGACAGCCTGTTCTGTGACCGTTTCGGGATTGCCCTCACCGTAAAGAATCTTCCATCCGACTGCGCCGGGTGCGTTCGCCATTGATTTCGAAGCCTTGCCTTTCCTGTGCCTTGTCAACTTAGCAATCGGCAAAGAATTGGGGAACGTCACCGAAGTCCAAGCACCGACCGTAACCGGGACGGCGGCAATGGGGGAAGGAGCTGGCCGGCGTGGTTATATTCCTTTTCTTGATGCACGCAGCACAATAGGCGCGTAGAATGGCTGGCTTGCTGCGATCTTTCAGAAATCATTGAGCTTTTGGAGGGTAGGTTGATGCGTTCGCTAGGGATTGTTACGGGATTGGCCGGGGTTCTGGCTCTGGCCGCACTGGCAGCGGCTGAGGACGGCGATCTGCAGACCACCTATTGCAACTTTACCGACGGCAGCCAGATCAGCATTCAGTACGACGGATCGGGCAAACACAACGAAGAGCCTCACAACGGCAAAGTCTGGGAGCCGGGCGGCGCGCCGATGACGCTTTATACACAGGTGCCGGTGGTTCTGAATAAGGTTGAAATCCCCGTCGGGGCGTTCGCGGTTTATGCGATTCCAAATAAGAAAGAATGGACTTTGATCGTCAATAGGAACGTCACTCCGGGGAGCCAGTACGATCCGGCGCAAGATCTCGCTCGCTCACCCATGGAACTCGGCGACTTAAGCCCGCCGGTGAAACCGGTACAGGTGGCGTTGGCTCACATGGCGACCAAGACCTGCACCCTGCGAATTTCCTACGGCAGCGTGGGCGCGCAGGCGGATTTCCTGCAGAAGTAAGATGAGCGTCGGGTCGCTGCGTTTGCGAACGGTTTTGTTTGTCTGCCTTGTCACTATCGCAGCCTGGGCACAGTTCCCCACGGAGTGGCTGGTTCCCGCCAAAAGTCCCACCACAGAAAACCTTCGCGGCATCAGTGTTGTTTCGAACAAAGTAGCTTGGGCGAGCGGAACCCACGGAACTTATCTTCGCACGCTCGACGGCGGGCAAGACTGGGAGGCAGGGCAGGTTCCGGGAGCGGAGAGCCTGGATTTTCGCGATGTAGAAGCGTTTGGACCTGACGTGGCGTACTTGCTGGCGGCAGGGCCGGGGGAGCAGTCGCGAATTTATAAGACCGTGGATGCTGGAAAGAATTGGGCGTTGCAGTTTACCAATCGCGATCTCAGAGGATTCTTTGACTGCATGGCATTCTGGGACCGCAATCGCGGCATCGCAGTCGGCGATCCGGTTAGCGGCGATCATGGATTGAATTTCGAAGTGATCACAACCAACGATGGCGGCGCGCATTGGAACGCTGTGGCCTCAACCGCGCTTCCGCCCGCAATCGATGGCGAAGGTGCATTCGCGGCCAGCGGAACTTGCGTTGCCGTCCAGGGAAAAAAGAATGTCTGGTTCGCCACCGGCGGCAAAGCCGCGCGCGTCTTTCGTTCGCGCGATGGTGGGAAAACCTGGTCGGTTACCGAAACGCCAATTATCCATGGGGCCGATTCGAGCGGCATCTTTTCCATTGCCTTCCGTGACGCGAAACATGGAGTGATTGCCGGAGGGGATTATAAGAAGCCCGAACAAGCGGGGGCGAATCTGGCGTTCACTTCTGACGGCGGGCGAACATGGAAGCTTTCGAGCGTGGCGCCGCAAGCTTATTTCTCGGACGTAGCATTCTATGATCGGCATGGTTCGGTTTATGCCACTGGAACTGCGATGACCATCCAGGCCCGTCCAGGCCAAGCCATCCGGATTTCAACTGCCAATTTGAACGCGATCGGGGCAGCCGCATTTCCAATCGCAGTGGGACCGAAGGGGACCATCATGTTATTCGACCCGCGGCTCACCCTTCACTAACGTCCATACTCTGTGATCTCGCCATCGACCGCCGCGGCCACATATCTTCCGGTATCGAGATCGCGAAACTGAACTACGCCATGGCCCTCGCGAGCCAGTTGCGCCCAGCGGCTGGGTTTGGTTGCGTTCTGCTCGATCGCCTGATACCTGCGTCCATTCATTTCAAACTCAATAAACCTCAGCCGGTTGGAACTCGTTCGCTTCACTGGAAACGACCTGCCGTCGATGCCGACAGCTTTGCCTTCCATCATCTGCGTGGCAACCAACTTCATCAGTCCGTGATCCAACATAAGAACCACTTTAGACCCACTTCAGGGCCGATTCCATCCCCTCTCACCGCCAAATCAACCCTTTACACACGTTCCGCATCCCACATTATGAAAACTTGATTCTTGTTAAGTCAGGTTCGCAAACGCAGTATGGGAAGTTTAGCTGCCGCGGCGAGTGTCTCGGTTATGGCATGGTAGTGCCATTGACAGCCTATTTTGGCGGGCGTATCAATGATCCCTGCAAAGCTCCGGTCATGCCAGCCAGTGCTATGGATGTACCGCCGGGAACCGCGAAAGCGACCGGTTTCTTGACCGGAAAGGAAATTCCCATGTTCCCACCACAAAGATTCTCAAAAGAAGAAGGCTCCGACATTGCGGAATACGCTGTCACCACGGCCATGATTTTGCTGATGGTCATCGGCATCATTCGACTGATGGGCGGCAACATCGCGGTGGTTTTTTATCAGGTCTCGCAATCCTTTGGAAGCATACACGCGAACTGAAATCCACTTTTTTGCCAATCTGCAAGTTGATGAACGAAAATCCTGCGTGATCTCTGCTCGCCTCTGAATCTGTTACCATTCCCGAACATCAGTTCGCTATGAACGTGCTTTCTGTCATCGCGGGTGTGGCCGTAGTTCTCCTGGTGCTGCTGGACGCCTTCGAGTCCGTGGTGTTGCCCCGCCGTGTTCGCCGCAGTTTTCGCGTTTCCAGCTGGTACTACCGCCGTAGCTGGCGCAACTGGTCATTTGTGGCCAGGCACATCCAAGCGCCATCGCGCCGCGAAGCCATGCTGGGGTATTTCGGGCCGCTCTCTTTGCTGATTCTGCTGGGATTATGGGCTGTAGGATTGATTCTGGGCTTCGCCCTGATTCAATACGGCGCCGGTGATCACATCACCCTCAACAATCAACCCGTTACCTTCGGGCTTCTGCTCTACCACAGCGGAGAAACCTTTTACACGCTGGGTTACGGTGACGTGGTGCCCAGTTCGCCGCTGTCGCGGACTTTGTCGGTCTTCGAAGCCGGTATGGGTTTCGCCTTTCTCGGTGTGGTGATCGGCTATTTGCCGACTATTTATGCCGCGTTTTCCATTCGCGAGATTGAGATCTCATTGTTCGACGCGCGCGCTGGCTCTCCGCCGACCGCCTACGAGCTGCTCTCACGCTATGGCAAGAACGCAAATCAGCAGGTGCTGGACCAGATGTTGCGAGGTTGGGAGCAGTGGTCGGCGCGGCTGCTCGAAAGTCATCTCTCCTATCCGCCTTTAGCGTTTTTTCGTTCCCAGCACAACAATCAGTCATGGCTCGGCGCTCTGACTGTAATGCTGGACACTAGTTCTTTGATCATCGCCGGCATCGACGGCGTGGCTCTCGATCAGGCCAGGCTGACATTCGCTATGGCACGGCACGCGGTGGTCGATCTGGCGCAGGTGGCGAACGCGAAGTTCGATCCCGATGCTCCAGACCGTCTTCCGGAGGAGGAAATGGCGCTGATGCGCCGGAAGCTGCAGGAGCGCGGTTTGCAATTGCATGACGGGGAAGAAGCGGAGACCAAGCTCGAATCCTTGCGAGTTATGTACGAGCCTTATGCACAAGCCATTGCGCAAACCCTGCTGATCACGCTGCCCCCGTGGATCCGTGTCGACAAAACCCGCGACAATTGGTTGGCCGGCCCCTGGGACCGCCTGATTCAAGCCAAAGGGCTGGGCGAAAGCGCACATGTGAAACATGTGGCGCAACCGGTGGAAGATCACTTCTGAGGCGCGCGGCGCACCTGATACCATTCTAGTTTCGTGAAAAATCCTGGTGAAAATGTGGTGCGCATTGAGGCTGAGGCCCTGCGCAAACTGGCCGACCGGTTGGCCGGGCCAATGGCCGGTGCGTTCGGCCATGCCGTCGACATCGTGTTTGCTTGCGCGGGACGTGTGGTCGTGACCGGCATGGGCAAGAGCGGGATTATCGCCCGTAAGATTGCAGCCACGTTGAACTCAACCGGAACTCCGGCACTGTTTATGCATCCGGTCGAAGCGGTGCACGGGGATCTAGGTATGGTTGTGGCCGGGGATGCTGTGATTGCTCTTTCCGCAAGCGGCGAGACGGAGGAGATTCTGCGCCTGCTGGCCACGCTGAAACGGCTGCGAGTTCCGCTGATTGCGCTGACATGCGACGAGATCTATAACGGTGTGCCGGGGGCGGGTTCGACGTCTGCCACGGGAATTTCAACTTTGGCCGGTGCGGCCGATGTGATTCTGGATTGCTCAGTCGATAAGGAAGCCTGCTCACTCGGCCTGGCGCCTACGGCTTCGACAACTGCCATGCTGGCGCTGGGAGATGCGCTGGCCGTTGCGATTTCAGAGAAGCGTGGGTTTAAAGAAGAAGACTTCGCGAATCTGCATCCGGGCGGAAAACTGGGTAAGCGGCTGGCGCGAGTGGAATCGCTGATGCACACGGGTGATGCGGTTCCGCGAGTGGCTCCGCAGATGAAAATGCCGGAAGTGATTTATGAGATGTCACGGAAGAAGCTGGGCGTAACGACGGTTGTCGACGGATCGAAACTCGTCGGCGTGATCAGCGACGGAGATCTACGGCGTTTGCTTGAAAAGCGAGGCAAAGATGTTCTCGATCTGACGGCGGCCGAATGTATGACGAAAAACCCCATGACAATTTCAGCCAGCGAATTCGCGGCAACCGCGCTGGCGTTGATGGAAGAGAAGAAGATAACGTCGCTGGCGGTGGTGGATGGAAACGGCAAGCTGGTGGGCGTGGTTCATCTGCATGATTTGTGGGGAACGGAAATGATGTAGGACAATCGCGATTTGCAATTTGCAATTTTGAAACTGCCGGGTTGTTTCCGTAGTCCTACTGAATTTCGAATTACCCATTACAAATCCTATGTATCATTACAATCCCAATACGGCGCTTGAAGAACTGACTGAAGACGCGACGCTGCCTAATCCGGTGCATGTGCGCGACATGATGCTGCGCAAGCATCTTTCGACCGACAAATCTCTGGAGCTGAACCGCCTGTTCGTCGAATATCAGAAATTCTTCGGCGAGACGCAGAAGCTAGGCAAAGAGATTCTGAAGCAGCTGGCAGGGTAGCGCTCAAGCGTCGAAAGACCGCTGATTATTTGAGGCCGGACGGAAGTGCGCCTCGGCATCACCGAGTTCCTTACCGCCCATCATTTACAATAGCCGCTTGCTTGATCCCCAGGACCCTAACTATGCATCGCTGGTCGGAACTGTTTATTCCTACGCTGCGCGAGGCGCCCGCGGACGCCGAGGTCGCCAGCCACAAGTTCCTGGTGCGGGCCGGATACGTGCGTCAGCTTGCCGCCGGAATCTATTCGTATCTTTTTCTCGGCACGCGGTCTTTCAACAAGATCATCGGCATCGTCCGCGAAGAAATGGACAAGATTGGCCAGGAATTTTATCTGCCCGCGCTGCATCCCCGCGAAATCTGGGAAGCCAGCGGCCGCTGGTCGGTGATGGGCGAGACCATGTTCCGGCTGAAAGACCGCAAGGGCGCAGAGCTTTGCCTGGGCGTGACCGAAGAAGAAGTGATGACCGAAATCGCCCGTAAAGAACTGCGCAGCTATAAACAATTGCCGCAGATCTGGTATCAGATCGCACCCAAGTTTCGCGATGAGCCACGGCCCAAAGCCGGACTGCTTCGCGTCCGCCAGTTCATGATGAAGGATTCGTACTCGTTCGACATCGACGCAGCCGCCCTGGACGTTTCGTACAAAAAACACTACGACGCCTATTGCCGCATCTTCGACCGCTGCGGATTGAAATATGTTGTCGTCGAGGCCCACTCGGGAGCCATGGGCGGATCGCAGTCGCACGAATTCATGGTGCGCACCTCGGCGGGCGAGGATCAGATCGTCAGTTGCACGGCATGCAGTTATGCCGCCAACCTGGAAAAGGCCACGTCGAAGCTCGATGCGGTCGAGGATCTGAAGTCCGAAGGTGACGGCCGGCCGCTCGAAGTTCACACGCCAGGCCAGAAGACGATCGAAGACGTTGCCCGTTTTCTTGGGGTTTCGCCGAAGAACAAGATCAAGACGCTGGCCCTGATGATCGACGAGAAAGATGTCAAGACCGGAAAAACGGCGTCTCGTGCCGTGGTGGTGCTGATGCGCGGCGATCATCAGCTCAACGAAGCCAAGCTTTCTTCGGCGATTGCCGGAAAAGAAACCCGGCCCATGCAGGAAGACGAGATCAAGCAACTCTTCCGCTCGCCCGCGGGATTTCTGGGGCCGATCGGAATCGCGTGGGCCGCCAACATTTCCGAAAAAGATGGGCCCATCCTGCTCGCTGACAAGGCTCTCGAGGGCCGCAATAACCTTATCGCCGGAGCCAATAAAGAAGACTACCACCTGAAAAACCTCACGCCCGGCAATGACTTTTGTCCTACCGCCTATATTGATCTGCGCAGCGTCACCGCCGGCGAACCTTGCCCAAACTGTGGCGCGGCGCTACGCATCGATACCGCGGTCGAAATCGGACACATCTTCAAACTCGGCTACAAATACACGGAATCGATGGGCGCCCGCGTGCTCGACCGCAATGGCAAGGAAGTGGCGCCTATCATGGGCAGCTACGGCATCGGCATTGAGCGCATCCTCACCGCAGCCATCGAGCAGAGCAATGATGAAAATGGCTTCTGGCTGCCCGCGCAGATCGCTCCGTTTCAGATCGTCATCACGCCTACCAATGTCTCCGACGAAAAACTGCTCCATACCGCCGTCGACATCGCGAAGCGCCTGGAAGCCGACGGCCACGACGTGTTACTAGACGACAGGGACGAAAGGCCAGGGGTCAAGTTCAAAGATGCTGACCTAGTGGGCATTCCCTTTCGTGTAACCGTGGGAAAGAAGGTTACGGAAGGTACTGTGGAGGTGGTTCAACGCTCGACTCGCCAGGTTGACGATGCTAGCATCGCGGCAATAACTGATTTTTTCAAGTTTTTGCAGCCGGCGCGCTGATGCTCTCGATCCGTGTGCCCGGCCGCGGGAGCGAATCATGGGCACAGTCAAACTGGTTTTGGGCATCATCGTCATCGCGTCGTTTATCTATATTGGCGCGGCCATTCTTCCCGTCTATTACGCCAACTACGAGTTCACTGAGGCGGTCAGGACCGAGGCCACGATGCAGACTTATACCATCAAGACCGAAGCCGCCATTCAGGACACGCTCTACAAAAAGGCAGTTGAACTTGACATCCCCATCGATAAAGAAAACCTCAAGGTTCACCGCACCGGCAATCTGGGCAATGGATCGCTCAGCGTCCAGGCGCCTTACGTGGTGCACGTCAGCTTCCCCGGTTACCCGCTGGACCTGCACTTCGATTCTTCTACCGTGAATATGACCCCGCAATAGCCCGCGCCTTGCCCACTGCCGGACAAGTCCCGCCGCCAGCCCATGGCGCGAATCAGGACACCACCGACCGCCGATTCGTTCCCACTTTCCCGGTGATTTAAAATAGCAACTGCACCCGACTCACTCCGGCGTTCAGCAGTTTTCAGCGGAAAAGTCGATGAAGTTTTGCAATTAACAGCCAATCCGGCAATTGGGCAACGCTCTCCACTGATGCATCGTCTCAGTGGAAGAGCGATAATTTAGCAACCATCCACACAGTGGCCATCAAGATCAAGTTTCCGAAGAAAAAGCAGGCTTCTCAAGGAGGCAAGCGTTTTCTCGCGCGCGATCCGATCCTGCGCATCGCGGCCGCAGCTTTTATCGTGCTGGCCATCGCGGTAACCGGGTTCTTCGCCTACTACTACATCAAATACGACCGCATCATCACGCAGCGCTTTCAGGGTCCCGTCTTCAGCAATGCTGCCAAAATCTACGCCCTGCCGCCCACGGTAAAAACCGGCGAAAAAATCGGATCGCACGAGATTGCCGCCATGCTGCAGCGCGCCGGCTATACCGAAGCTGGAAACTCACCCCTCGGCACCTACCGCTTGCTGCCCGGCGGCATAGAAATCAAACCCGGCCCTGAGTCCTACCACAGCCCCGAGCCGGCCGCCATCAATATTCAGGATGGCAAGATCGCGCGAATCACCAGCGGTTCGCGCGAACTCGGCGCCTACGAGCTCGAGCCGGTCATGATTACTGCGCTTTTCGACGAGCAACGCTCCAAGCGCGAACTGATCCACTACAACGACATTCCGCCGGTCATGGTCAATGCCGTGCTTGCCATCGAAGACCGCCGCTTCTTTCAGCACGGCGGCGTCAACTTCGTTCGCATGTTCGAAGCCGCCTGGATCGACTTCCTGCACATCCGTCAGCAGCAGGGCGGATCGACGCTGACCATGCAGCTTGCGCGCGGATTCTTTTTGACTCCAGAGAAAACCGTCAAGCGCAAAGTAACGGAGATGTTGATTGCCACCGAACTCGAGCAGAAATTCAACAAGCAGCAGATTTTCGAGTTCTACGCCAACTGGGTCGATCTCGGCCAGCGCGGTTCTTTCGCCATCAGCGGATTCGGCGAAGCTTCCCGCGCCTACTTTAATAAAGATCTGAAAGATATCACCCTCCCCGAAGCCGCTTTGCTGGCAGGCATCATCCAGCGCCCCAGTTATCTTTCGCCCTATCGCCATCCCGAGCGCGCGCTCGAGCGCCGCAACGTAGTGCTTGACGCCATGGTTGAAACCCACGCCATCACGCGTGAAGACGCCGACAAAGCCAAGGCCACGCCACTAAAGCTGGCTCCACCCAACGTCGAAGCCAGCGATGCGCCTTACTTCGTCGATCTCGTCCGCGACACTTTGATCGGCAAAATCAGCGAGCACGATCTGAACGATCAGGCGTATCGCGTTTACACCACGCTCGATCCAGAATTACAGCTCGCTGCGGCGCAGGCTGTCGAAACCGGCATCAAGCTGGTCGACGATCAGGTCACCAAGCGGCGCACCAAGAAAGTTCCGCTGGGCAATAAGAAGTACGAAACCAAAGTTGAAGCCGGACCGCAGGCCCAGGTCGCGCTGGTCGCCATGAATCCGCACACCGGCCAAGTGCTTGCGCTGGTGGGCGGCCGCAACTACGGATGGAGCCAGCTTAACCACGCCGTCGCCAAGCGTCCCACTGGATCCATCTTTAAACCCTTCGTCTACGCCGCCGCCATCAATACCGGGGTCGATGGGGCCAACCCGGTCTTCACGCCGGTTTCCATGGTCACTGACGAACCCAGCACCTTCGCTTACGGCGATCAGATCTACGAGCCGCGCAATTACAAAGAGGAGTATCACGGTGACGTTACCGCGCGTTACGCGCTGGCCATGTCTCTGAATAACGCCACCGTCAAGCTGGCCGAAGAAGTCGGGTACGACAAGGTCGCCGACCTGGCCCGCTCTGATGGCATCACCTCCGTCAAAGCCACTCCCGCCATGGCTCTCGGCGCATACGACGCCACGCCGCTTGACATGACCGCCGCCTACACCGTCTTCGCCAACGACGGCATGCGCAACTCGCCCGTCCTTATCAATTCGGTGCGGAACTCGGCGGGCGACCTGGTGATGACTTTCAAGTCCGACTCACGCCCGGTGCTCGACCCGCGCGTCAGCGCCGTCATGACCAACATGATGGAAGGCGTAATGAACTTCGGCACCGCATTTGAGGTCCGCCGCCGCGGTTTTACCGCTCCCGCCGCCGGAAAAACCGGCACCTCGCACGATGGATGGTTTGCCGGCTATACCAGCAACCTGCTCTGCATCGTGTGGGTCGGCTTCGACGATTACAGCGACATCCACCTGAGCGGCGCCCAGACCGCTGCGCCCATCTGGGCCGAGTTCATGAAAAAAGCCGTGACCCTGCCGCAGTATGCCGATGTTCAGCCGTTCGCCCAGCCTTCCGGCGTGGTCGCCGTCCAGCTCGATAAGAACAGCAATCTTCTGCCGGACGCGTCGTGCCCGGAGACCTATACCGCCGACTTCATCGCCGGAACCGAACCCAATACCACCTGCGACCACCCCAACGGCCAGCCCAAGAGCATTTTTTCGCGAATTTTTGGCTTAGGTACCGATAAAGCCCTGCCTCCGGCCGATAAGGTTCCCCGGCCACCCACGAATTCACCCAGCGGGCAGGCAAATTCGACCACCGACGCATCTAACCAAGGGGAACAGAAGAAAAAGAAGGGGTTTTTCGGCAAGGTAGCCGGCATTTTTAAGGACGACAAGTCGTCAAACCCTGTGCCCAAGCCGCCACCTGATCAGGTGCAGCCCGATCACTGACGTAACCGGGACTTGGCGGCAGGACATAGGATAGAGTTAACTGAATAGCTCGGCAGCTTAGGGAGGTGACATCATGGCACGTCACTGGTTGGGTCTGGTAGTTCTGCTTCCGGCTTTAGCGTTCTGTACATCCCACGATTTGCAGGACCACACCTCAGAAGAACAGGTCCGGGTGACTCCACCTGGGCTGCGCCACGCGGACCCACCCCCTGCCAATGCGACTGTCGACGAGCTCACCGACCGCGCGCAGCAGCTCGAAGGCGACAAGGCCTTCGCCGACGCCATCGACTACTATCAGGCCGCTCTAAATAAAGACAAGCGCAACGCCGGTCTCTACAACCACCTGGGCATCGTGTATATCAAGATCCAGCACTATCCGGAGGCTCAAAAAGCCTTCGTACACGCCATCAAGTTCAACCCCGATTTCGCCGACGCCCACAATAACCTTGGCGTCGTGCGCTACGAAGACAAGAAGTATGGCAAGGCCATCGACGAATATCAGAAAGCCATTCAGGTTCGACCGGATTGCGCTTCGTTTTATAGCAACCTTGGTGCCGCCTTTTTCATGAAAAAAGAGTGGGAGTCGGCCACCCAAGCCTACAGCCACGCCTTGCAGCTCGATCCCGACATCTTCACCCACAGCGCCCGCATCGGCGTCACTGCGCAGTTGCCGTCGCCGCAAGACCGAGCCAAGTTCGACTACGTGATTGCCCGGCTCTTTGCCAAAAACGGCGACCCCGACCGCTCTTTGCAATATCTTCGCCGATCCATGGAAGAGGGCTACAAAGGGATCAATGGGGTCTACAAAGACCCCGAGTTCACCACCCTGCGCGAGGATCCGCGATTTACCACACTTATGGCCAGCGCGCCCCCCGCCATACCTGAGTAAGTTGCTGCAAATACATATAGTTGTGCGATTTTAACAATTTTTATTCCGGCCGCGAAACTCTTTTCACGCACTTGTGTTTGAGGCAGTAATGTCCTCCTGACTCGTAGCGTGAGCAGGGAGAAACAGCGGCCCATCGGTTGTCACCCGAGCACGCCCCAAGCAGACAACCGGTGGGCTTCCTGTTAAAGGAAGCTGCTAGCTTTTAGCCGCTAACTTCTCGTCTTATCACTTCGGATATTTCTTGGCTGTGTAAGGCCCCAGGAGTTCACGAAATCCGAGCCCCGAGACTTTCAAAAGCCAGGAGCTAATAGCTAAGAGCTAAAAGCTTTTTTCCTGCTTCGTTCGAAGGTGTACTCCGCCACCACATCCTCCCACTTCCCCTGCGCTTTGAGCACGAACTCAATCGCATCCCGCAGCGCGCCATCGCCGCCGCTATGCGGAGTCACATACTGGCAAGCCTTTTTCACTTCTTCGCGCGCATTGGCCACGGCAATCGCCAGACCGCAGTTGCGCAACACCGGCAGATCGATTACGTCATCTCCTACAAACGCCGCCTGCGCCGCGTCGAGCCCAGCATCGCGCAAAATCTCCTCAAACGCCGTCAGCTTATCTTCAATCCCCTGGTAGACGAACTCCAGCTTCAAATCCCGCGCCCGGATCGCCACCGTCTCCGACCGCCGCTTGGTGATTAGTCCAGTCTTGATCCCGCCCAGCCGCGCCAGCGAGATCGCCGTACCGTCATGCGCGTGGAAGCCTTTGGCCTCAATCATACTTGAGCTCTGCAGCCCAAACCCTCCACGCCCGCCATGCTCTGCGGAAGCATCGGGTTGAGCGTGCTGATACCCAGCGGGAGCTGGAAAAATGAATAGCTTTCCGTCGGTCAGCACACCGTCGACGTCGAACAGGATCAGCTTGATCTTCTTCGCCCGCGCATTGGCGCTTGATTTCGCGCTGGTATGCAGTTTTCTAATAGTGGTTCGTTTCGCGGTTTTTGTTTTCGCCATCGCAGCCGATGATAGCAAAATAGCCTTTGGTGTTGGCTTTTGGCCCCGCGCTTTTGGCGTCGGGCCGTCAGAACTTAGGCTGCGATTCTCCGAAAAGGTTCGGAATTCCGGGCGTCAACCCACCGCCTGGCATGAGAGTTGAACCAGCACGAGGGCTAAAATCCAGTAGCCTGGCAGCTGACCGCTCCCTACGCGAACCTGATCTTCACATCCGGCCCTTTTTCCAAATGAATGCTGTCGATGAACCTGACCCGCCCGGTGTGATAGGTCATAATCACCGACGAAGTTCTCGTCCCTTCACCGAAGAACCGCACACCTTTCAACAACGCGCCCTCGGTCACTCCGGTCGCCGCAAAAATCAACTGCTTGCCCGGCGCCAGGTCTTCGGCCTCATACACGCGATTTTTGTCTTTGATCCCCATCCGCGCAATGCGCTCTTCGAGCTCGGGTTTGTTGATGACCAGCCGTCCCTGCATATATCCATTCAGGCAGCGGATCGCCGCTGCCGTAATCACACCCTCCGGCGCGCCACCCGATCCCATGACCGCATGAACCCCTGTGCCGATAACGGCCGCTGCAATGCCCGCCGAAAGATCGCCGTCGCCAATCAGTTTGATTCTCGCTCCCGCCGCCCGAATCTCGGCAATCATTTTTTCGTGCCGTTCGCGATCGAGCACCATCACTACCAAATCTTCCACATCGCGGTCCAGCCGCTTGGCAATGTTTTTCAGGTTCTGCGCAACCGGAGCGTCCAGATCGACCGCGTCTTTGCACGACGGCCCTACCACGATCTTTTCCATGTAGCAATCCGGCGCGTTCAGCAACCCGCCCCGCTCTGACGCCGCTAGTACCGTAATGGCTCCCGGCGATCCCGTCGCGCACAAATTCGTCCCCTCCAGCGGATCGACCGCAATATCCACCTCCGGCACCGACTGCCCATCGGGAAACTCCGCGCCGACCTTCTCGCCGATGTACAGCATCGGCGCTTCATCCCGCTCGCCTTCGCCGATCACAATCGTCCCGCGCATCGGGATGCTGTCCATCGTCTTGCGCATGGCCTCGGTCGCCACCTGGTCTGACAGCTTGCGCTCGCCCTGGCCCATGGTCCGCGCCGACGCAATCGCCGCCGTCTCGACCACACGCAGAAACTCCAGCGCCAGATCGCTCTCAATGTTTTCTCCAAAACTCTTGGCTTTGTGATTGGCTTTCGGTTCGGTATGAGTATTGGCCGCCATAAATCCCTCCGTTGAGGCAAACGAGACACTATAGCGAAATCCCGGCAAAAGTGGAAGGCGGACTCGGGCAGCCGCGTCTGGTGTCGGCTTTCAGTCTTTATTCAGCAGGACCGTCACCTGGTTCGCGTAATCGAGCACCACCGTAAGATCGGGGCCACGGTTTGGGCGCAACTGCGCCGCAGCCACGGCAATCGTCGCCGAGCTGCTGGCGAAAGTATAGGTTTGCGCCGTCCCGAACTTGCCTTTGTCGTCGCCATACAAAATGCTGAGCGTGCTCGACCCCACATTCGCGACCGCGATATCGAGGCTGCCATCGTGATTCAGGTCCGCAACCGCCAGTCCCGCCGGACCGTCGCCGACGTTGTAGCTGTCAGGCCATTCGAAGGTCCCGTCGCCACGGCCAAAAAGAACCGACACCGTGCTCGGCGCCTGAAAATTATTATTGGCCACGACCAGGTCAATGTTGCCGTCGTGGTTCAAGTCTGCGGCTGCGATTCCATCCGGCCCAACCCCAACCGGAAAATACGTTGGCGTGCCGAACTTCCCTTTGCCCGTGTTCAACAGCACCTGGACTGCGCCATGATTGCACACCTTCGGCTCCCCGCCGCAGTAAGCCAGAACCGCCAGATCCGGCCGTCCATCCCCGTTCAGATCGACCGCCAGAACCCGCTCGGGTGAAGGCGAATAATAATTGACCGGCGATTTGAATGTGCCGTTGCCGTTGCCAAAGAAAACAGAAATGCTGTTGGGACCGTTGTTTGCCGTCGCCAAATCCAGAATGCCGTCGCCGTTGAAGTCAGCCACCGTAATGTCATACGGATCCGACCCGATCGAATACGACGCGCCGGGCGTAAACGTTCCATCGCCGTTGCCCAGGTAAATCGCCAGCACGCCCGGCCCGCCGAAGCCGTACTCGGTAACCGCAATGTCGAGATTACCGTCGCCGTTGAAGTCTCCCACCGCCAGCGCGGCCGCCCCGCTGGTCGTGGAAAATGGCTTCAAGACCTTAAAAGTACCGTTGCCGTTGCCCAGCAAGATACTGATCTCTTGGGATGTATAGTCGGGAATCGCGAGATCGGGTTTGCCATCGTTGTTAAAGTCAGCAACCACGACCGTTTGCGGTTCGGTTCCGACGGTATAAGTCGCACCCGTGTGGAACTCTTGGGCAGACGCAGCGGATAAGCCAAGCGTCATAAGAAAGAAAAGTGCAGGGGTTGCAATAGAAGTGAGTTTCATAACCGGGGTCCTCCAGATGTGGGAAGCGCTTCACGCCGCTGTCGGCGAATTCGCCCAACCAGCATACCCGCGACGTCAGTCCCGCGCAATCCCTCGCTGGGCAAGCCATCTGGGGTGGGTTGTGGCCCTCCGGCGAATCATAAATTAAAGGGCACTCGGACGCCCACCAACCTACTTCACGGAACGCACGTCGGAAGGGTTAAATAATACGAACGAACAGCCGGTCTGCGGGTCGCACGAGAGAATCCCGCGTCGCACCAGCCGAACCGCAGTTGTGTCGGGAGGGACCGGCTTGAAATCCAGCGAAGCCAGGTCCTTGTCAGCAGCCTTCAATGCCTCCGACCCGCTGATGTACTTCGAATCCTTCATCTTCCCATCTGGTCCCAACAGCACAAAAAATTCCGCGCTGTTCGCTCCTGGAACCTCCCGAGCCATCTTGAACGTGCGCATACGGTTAAGTTCATCGATTTCCGCCGAAAGCGGATCATCTGGGTTGCCACCCACTCGCTCTATATGCTCACGTATCTGGGTCCTCACCTCTCCCATCCGCGCCGCGGCGGGCGACGCCGACAACGCAAGCCGGTACATGTGCAGAGCATTTTTCTTGTCGTGTTGCTGCTCATAGATTTGACCGATATGATCACCCACTTCCGGTTGCTGGTCCAGCGCCCACGCAGCCCGGAGATACTTCTGCGCTAAGTCCACATTGCCCATCGTGAAGTACACCCATCCCAACGTGTCCCAATAGACAGCGAGGGTGAGCGTGTGATTTACATCTCGCAGCGTGAGGTCTGAGAGAGCAACTTTCGCCGAGGCTTCCTCCTCGTCCTTGACTGCTTTCTGCGCATATTCCAACGCAGTGGGAAGAAATTTGTCGTCCAGCGCCAGAAGGTACGCGATGTCGTTGTAAATATTGGATCTGGAATCTAACGAGAGCTCCTTCTTATACGCCTCCAATCCCTTGTCGTCGTCGCCCGCCTTCATGTAGGCGTATCCCAACTGTCCGTACAAACTGGCACGATCTGGAGCAATCTTGATCGCCGACTCCAGCGTCGCCGCCGCTTCGCCATACCGCTGTGTTTTGGCCAGCGCCGAGGCTAGTTCGGAAAGCCCCTCGATGTTTCCCGGCAAGAGCTTGACCAGCTGTCGCCAGGTTGCGGCCGCTTCCTCATACCTTTGCAGCGACATCAGCGTATGACCAAGCGCCTTGTAGCTGACCGGCTGCTGCGGGTCAGCCGCGATCGCCTTCCTGTAGGCGTCTAACGCCTCGTTGGATCGTCCCATAGATCTGTAAATCTCCCCAAGCCACAGCCACGCGCGAGTAAACTTCGGGTCAATCTCTAGAGCGCGCTTTAATGCGTCAATCTCGCCTTGCAAATTGTGCTTCTGATATTCCTCCTTCGCTTGGTCGTATAGCCGGGCGGCTTCCGGCGTGTCGCTGTAAGGAAGATCCCATATCTCATCTTGGTAAGACCGCGTTGAAGCCTTTCCAGACTCCACACTTACATACGATCCATACTCATCCCCCACCGCTTTGCTGAACTTCTTGTACGCCTCAAATTCGCTCTCCGGTACCTCGCGAAGTTTGGTCGTCATGTGCCGGTCAACCGACAGCACGCCATCTTTCACCGAATACACGCTGTGATATTCGGCGAAGTCCTCCTTCAGGTCGACATTGGCGGGAAGATCCGGTGAGTACCCTTTGGGCAGCTCAACATGCGACTCAAAGTGAATTTCCTGCGGGGACCCCAGCCAAACCGCGTGCACGGGCTTGGGATCGTACGGCGGCAGCATAAATGGCGGCACAGCCGCAGCAACCTTCCTGTTCGCCCAATCCGGAAAATCCTTGCGTGTATAGGTATAGGAAATCCTGAACGGCTCCTGTATCTTCTCCGGCTGGCCGGCCGTTACCCCGTTTACGTCACCGGAAAATCCCGTGGCGTAGGAAACCCGCTGCACCAGGGTTTGCCATTGTGTCATGGGCGTATTGCGAAAGGCCGCGCGCAGCATGATGTCCACATCACTATTGGTGTCCTCACGTGTTACTTTGCCGTCCAGCGTCCCGTCATCCTTCAGCGTGGCGTTCATCACAAAGGACTCTGCAGCTCGCTCCGGCGGATCGGCCGGCGTCGTCACCAGCGCCGGGGCTTTATCCGGCGGCATGACCAGCGCCTGCTTGTCACGCAAAACACCCAGTAGATAACCGTAGGGCGCAACCTCTGCCGTGCTGTCCAGCCAGATCACATGATCCCCCTGCGGCACCGCCGTGATCACATGATCAAATTGCGCCGGCGAGGGAACGTCCGCATCGATTTGATGCAGCGAATTGATCAGCGCCGGCCCGGCGTGAATTCCCGCCGCCTCCAGCAGTGACGCCAGCAGCGTGTGTTTGTCCTTGCAATCCCCGTACTGGTTGTCCATCACTTCGGCGGCAAAGTGCGGCTGGTAACGTCCGATGCCGAAAGCAACCCCTATGTAATGAAACTGCGTGCTGACGTAGTCGTAAATGGCCCGTGTCTTGGCATTGTCGTCGGCCGCATTCTTGGTCAACTGCACCGCCTTTGCCCGGATCTCATCCGTTGGCTTTACCCGCTCTTTTTGCAGGCTGTTATACCAATTGCCTATTTCCTCCCAGCTTTGGAACGTCGAAATCTGCAAATCCGGCGCCGGCAGCCGCCCTCGCCCCATCTGGTACAGCTTCTCCTCCTGATCTTTCTTCTCTTCATCCTGCGACTTCGTCTTAAGTTGCGTTCTCTTCCAGGTAAGAATCCGCCGGTCGCCCTCCTCATGAATGGTCGGGTTCACTTCCGGACTCTTCCACTTCACCTGCCGGGTCCGTGGAATGTTGATCTCGACTTCCTCGTCGAGAACAATTGCGTCCTGCATGAACTGGTAGGCAAGCCAGAATTGGCCCGAGATCATCGGGTTTGTCGTCCGCAAAATCGAGCGCATCTCCAGCACATCTCCCGGGCTCAACCCCTTCACTGCAATGTGCTTCTCGCGCGCGTCGCTGTAAAACGGCGCCTGACGCGTGATCTCTGACGGCATGTCCTGCACGTCATCGAGTGGCGTCTTCACCACCGTGCCATCGGGCTTGACCACTCGCACATAATCGATTTCTAGTGACTGCTCGGCCTTCTCATACGGTAGTGTTAACACGCTGTAGCGCTGTACTCCGGCGTCGGACTGAATCCGAATTCGGGCACTCGACTCGTGCACCGATGTGCCGTCATTTTCGAACCTGATTTTGGTGATATCGTTCTCAACCACGAAGGCTTCTTTGGAATAGTCGAGCTTCGCCGCAGGCGCGTCCGATTCGGTGCTTTTCGCGTCCTTCGTCTGAATTTCGATCGGCCTTACCACCGAAACTTTCGCGCCGGAGGGTTTAGTGTCAGAAGAATTCGAAGGTGGTTGCGCCTTGAGCAAGGCGGGGGCGATCAGCAGAAACGTCGCCAGGAGCCGCATTTCTCGCACCATAAGGTGGGTTCGTTATATCCGACTTCGCGCCATAAAACAAGAACTCCCGATACCCTGTTACGAAATCCGAACAAATCGCCAGCCAGCAGTCCTGACGAGCCACACCCAGCTTGGAAGGCCCCAGCGCGGGCTGATAAAATCAAATTGTTGTTTCGTCTCCATCCCCATGGGGCTATAGCTCAGCTGGGAGAGCGCATCGTTCGCAACGATGAGGTCGTCGGTTCGATCCCGACTAGCTCCACCAAATCTTTCGCCTCCCACACCGCCTCGCCTCACACTTCCCGCTTGACCGGAAGAGTGAGCAGCGCCACGCTCCCGGCCGCGGCGGAAAAGCACCCGTAATAAAAAACAGCTTGGTGGCCGACGCGGTCCCACAGCAACCCGGCAACCACGCTGGCCAGCAGTTGCAGCAGCCCAATGGTCATGCTGTACCACCCGAGCGCGCCGGCACGCTGCCGGTCTGGCACAAAATCCGAAGCAAAGGCTTTCCCGACCGCCCGAAAAATTCCCTGGAACAATCCGTAGAAGATAAACAGAAAGGCGACAGCCATCACATTTTTCGTGCGCGCAAATCCCAGATACGCAATAAAAAATATGACGAACCCCGCCAGCAATACATTTCTTCTGCCCGACCTGTCTGATACCGCGCCCGCCGGATACGAAATCAGCGCCGCCACCAGGTTGAAACATGCGTAAATCAGAATCGTCAGTTCGAACGAAGCTCCAATGGACTTGGTCTGCAGTATCAAAAATGAATTGCTCGAGTTCCCCACGCTGAACACCGAGATAACGAATAAGTATTTCCAATACGCTCGCGGAAATTTTCCCGAATGAATATCGATCTTGGATTTCGCCTCAACCTGCGCTTTCCCCTCTTTCACCAGCAAAATCATGCAAAAAGCCAGCAGCCCGGGAATAACTGCCAGATAAAAAATCCACCGTACTTCGAAGTGCAGAAAAAAAATCAGCAGGACAGCGAGCAACGGGCCTAAAAATGCACCCAGGTTGTCACCGATGCCCTCCAGCCCGAAAGCCTGACCGCGGTATTCCTCCGCCACCGAGGACGCAATCAGCGCGTCGCGAGGCGCAGAGCGAAACCCCGCGCCCGCCCGATCCATAAATCGCCCGCCCAATACGCCCGGCCAACTGCGTGCCATGCCCATCACGGGCTTTCCCAGCGCCGCCACAAAGTATCCAATCAGCGCCAGCTTTTTTCTTTGCTGCAGCTTGTCTGACAGCCAGCCCGACAAACCTTGCATTACATTTTGCGTGGCTTCCGCCATCCCCTCGATCAACCCAACCACGCTGCCCGTCGCGCCGAGCGTCTGCGTCAGAAAGACTGGCAAGATGGGATACAGCATCTCCGAAGAAATATCCGCAAACAGGCTGGCAAACGCCAGAAGAACCGTGTTCTTCGAAATGCCGGTTAAATCGTGTTTCTGCCGCTCATCCATGGACAAGAAGATTTCTCACCTGCGATTATTTTCCCACTCACTTCACGATACCCGAACCTCGCTAGGCTATGGCCGGCGACTGAAATTCACGCTTTGCATCCCCACCGCGGAGCAGCCGCTCCCAGATGTTAGCCTTGGGAAGGTGACTGCAATCTTATGAGATCTAACGTTCGAGCGTTTCTCGGTTTTCTCTTGCTCTGCATCCTCGCGCCCGCGCAGAATCAGCCCGTCGAACTCCAGGCTTCAGTAACCCTCCCTTTTCGTTTCGTTGAATACGGGGATACCCGTTTCACCGATCCCAAAGACACCGAAGCCTCTAACCCCGAAGTCCGGCGAGCTCTTGTCGGTGCCATAGCCGATGCTCACCCCGCCTTCATTACCATCGGCGGCGATATCTCCTACAGATCCGACACCGCCGACTGGAGGGTCTGGGACGCGGAAACTCAGGTCTGGCGCGACCGCCACATCCCGGTCTACCCCGTGCTCGGCAACCACGATCTCAGAGGTGACGAAAAGACCGCCCTTGCCAACTACTTTCAGCGCTTCCCCGATCTCCGCAACAGCTGTTACTATTCCGTCCGCGCCGCTAATATCCTCATGTTCATGCTTGACAGCTCGCTCGACGAAACCAGCGGCCCGCAAGGCGACTGGCTGGCTCACAAGCTCGACGCCATTCCCTCGGACGTCGATTTCGTTTTTCTGTTCCTGCACCATCCTCCCTATACCAGCTCTTCCAACTTGAAGGTGTTCAGTGGTGGCCACTCCGCACGCTCCTCGGAAGAGAAGATGGCAAAGATGCTGGAATCCCGCCAGCCCAAAATGCACGCTCGCATCGTGGTTTTCGCCAGCCACGTTCACAACTACGAGCGCCATGAGCACGCCGGCATCACTTACTTCGTCAGCGGTGGTGGAGGCGCTCACGCCTACCCGGTCGACCGCAAGCCCGATGATCCCTTCCAGAGCAAGGAAATCAACTACCACTATCTGCTCGTCGAAGTCGACCGCTCGCAGGTCTCAGTCACCATGAACCGCCTTGTGATCGCAAACGGAAAGGAGAGGTGGTCCCAGCCCGACCACGTAAGCATTAAGGCTGCAACCCCGCCAGCTAAGTGAAGGTAGGAACACTACATTATTAATAAGGCTGAACTATTCGAAGCTGGATTTTTCCACGAAGACTTCTATTACGCTACGCTGGCTCCGGCCATCCACCACACATCCAGTTCAGCCGGAACCGCGCGCCGCCGGTACGCCACGTTCAGCCGGTCAAACTCACGCAGCACTTGACGGATGGCGGCCTGCACTGCGGACTTCACCGCAGGGGTCAGCGCCAACTCGGCTTCATAGCTCTCACCAGCCACGCCAATCAGCAAAAACTCTTTCGGCGATTCGCCAAAAAGTTCCACTCCCAGCAGCGTCTCGCTCAACGCGGGAGAATGCGGATCCATCCGCACTTCGGGTGCGACTCGCAGTACATCTTCCTTGCGATACAACAACACCTTCCCTGGCTCTTCCCCGCAATCCACCGAATCGATCAGGATCACCGCATCGCGTCCCGAAATCTGATCGATCAGATCGAGCGCCGGCGTGCCCAGATCGACGATCTCGACATCGTCGAACTCATAGTGCGCGTCCAGCAGATGAACGATATACGGCCCTACGCCATCATCGCCCAGCAGCACATTGCCGATGCCACCAATCAGAACTCGTTTCATAACACCCTCACCTTCGCGATCTTCCGGCCTTGCGGGTCGAACGCGTGGCACGCACACGCCATACACGGATCGAACGAATGTACCGTGCGCAATACCTCCAACGGCTCTTCCGGCCGCGCCAGCGGAGTGTGCAGCAGTGACGCTTCATACGGCCCGTGCGCGCCTTTGTTGTCGCGCGGGCTGGCATTCCAGGTCGAAGGCACAACCGCTTGGTAATTCGCAATCTTCGCGTCTTTGATCACAATCCAGTGTGAAAGTGTTCCACGCGGCGCCTCGTGCGTTCCCACGCCTTCCACCGTGCCGTTGAACACCGGCGCGTTGAACGTCGTCAGGTCGCCCTTCGAAATGTTCTCCACCAGCAGCGTCCAGTGCTTCTGCGCCAGTTCGCCCAGCATCGCGCAGCGAATCGCCCGCGCTCCGTGCCGTCCCAGCGTCGAGTGCAGCATGTCCGGCGTGACTTGAATCTTCCCAATGCTGCCGATCTGCCCGATTGCCGCGTTCACGTACTTCTTGGTCAGTTCGTGCCCCTGCGCATACCCGATCAGCACCTGCGACAACGGACCCACCTGTGCCGCCTCGCCGTTATACCGCGGAGCTTTCACCCACGTATATTTTCCATCCGCCTGCCAGCCCGTGAAGTCCGGCTCGGTCTCTCCCTTCCACGGCTGCAGCGGTTCGTTGCCCTTGTAGTAGGCGTGCGTCACATCTTCGGTCACGGCCTTGCGGAACTCCGGATCGGCCGCGCTCTTGAACCCCCGCACATTCGCCAGGTCGCCCTCATGAATGTATCCACCCGGCAGATCGAAGCTCGTGCCCTTCGAATCCAGCGGCAGATCGGGCACCGCGAGGTAGTTCTTCACCCCGCTGCCGATCTTGAACCACTCCGGATACAGCGCCGCTACCGCGCAAACATCCGGCACATACACCTGGTTCACAAATGCGACTGTCTCGTCGAGCAGTTGCTTGATCGCCGCCAGGCGGTCCATACCCAATGCCGCCGGACTATCCGGATCGATCGCCAGCGAAATTCCGCCCACCGTCAACGTCTGGATATGCGGGGTCTTCGATCCCAGCATTCCGACCACTTGCAGCGCCTTGCGCTGATACTCCAGCGCCTGCAGATAATGGCTGAACGCAATCAAATTCACTTCCGGCGGCAGCTTCATCGCCGGATGTCCCCAATACCCGTTCTGGAAGATCCCCAACTGTCCGCTGGCCGCAACCGCATTCACTCGCGCCTGCGCAGCACGGAATTCGGTCACCGAATTGCGCGGCCACGCCGACAAGCTCTGCGCCAGCGCCGCCGCCTTCGCCGGGTCCGCCTTCGGAATCTGCAGCACGTCCACCCAATCGAGGGCCGAAAGCTGATAGAAGTGCACAATGTGATCGTGCAGCGCGTGCGCAATCAGAATTAGGTTGCGCACGTATTGCGCATTCAGCGGAATCTCCAGCCCCAGCGCGTCTTCCACCGAGCGCACGCTCGCCATCGCATGCACGGTCGTGCACACGCCGCAGAAGCGCTGCGTGAATAGCCACGCGTCGCGCGGATCGCGCCCGCGCAGGATCGTCTCAATCCCGCGCCACATGGTGCAGGAGGCCCATGCGTTGCTGACCGCATTGTTGTCGACTTCTACATCGATGCGTAGATGCCCTTCGATTCGGCTTATAGGATCAATTGTGATTCGTTGTGCCATGTGTGCTTACCTTGCCTTATGAATTCGGTATCAATCTCCGGTGGCAAACTGCGTCCCCGGTCCTGCCAAACTCCGCTTCTGTAAATTCTTTGCCCGCTCCGCTTCCATCTTGTTCCACATGCTGATCGGCCCCGGCAGAATCGGCAGCACCTTCACCAGGAACAGGAAAAGTACCGCGCCAATTGCCATAAATCCAAACGAGATCAGCAGCTCGATCACGCTGGGGAAGTACACCGCCTCGGCTCTCGGCGTAAACGCTGTCGTCGTCGGATCGAAGCGGTACATCATGCCGCCCACCAGCGCCAGCAACGCGCCGTACATCATTAGCCGCGGGCTCATCTTCTGCAGTGACTCGCGCAGCTTCCACCCCGCCAGCCCGAGCACGATCATCTCTACCCAGAACAGAAGCGCATCGAAGTCGAAAGCGAACGCCGCCACAATCTGTCCGCGCACTGTCAGGTCTACCAAACGGAACCCCAGCCACACCACGATCAGCCAGTACGAAATCCGCGTCAGCTCCGCCAGCACATCCACGTCCAGCGGACGGTTCCACACCAGCCCGCACGCCAGCAGCACGACCGTCACAAACGCCACGCCCAGAAACGCCGCCGCCCACACATAAAGAAGAGGCAAAAACGGCGTCTGCCACAGCGGTGAAAGCCGCTTCCCTGCCAGCAGCATCAGCGCGCCCAGCGACGACTGATGCATCGCTGGCAGCACATACGCCAGCGACGCCACAAACGGAAACGCCGCCACGAATATCTTTTGGATTTTCTCGATCAGCGGCCGGTAATCCGGAAAACCATCCCAGAAATACTCCAGCGCCGGCGGAACATTTTCCAAAAACAGCGGAATCGACGCATAGATCGACATGCACACCGCCACTTCCAACAGCGGCGAATGCAAATTCCAGTGCCATGGCATCGTGATCCAGTAAAAATTCCACGGCCGTCCCACATCGACGCCCAGCATCGCCAGCCCGAACGCATACGCCAGAAAACTCGTCAGCATCGCCGTCCGCATCACCGTGTGCAGTTGATCTTTCTTGAAGATCCAAACCGCAATCCCCAGCGCGAACGCGCTCGATCCCAACCCGGTCAGCACCATGGTGTTGAACGTCTTCCAGATGCCCCACGCATACGCGTCATTCATCCCGCTCGCCGCGCCCAGTCCCACCACTTCCCGGTACGCCACCAGCAGCATTCCCACCGCCGCCAGTCCACACAGCGCAATAAATGGACGCGTCACGATCGGCACGTCATACACCGGTACATCTCTTTGCCACACGCCTTTCATAGTTGTGCCCTCAGGCCGGTCTTCTTCTCTTCCTCGGCCAGGTGTTCTTCGTGATGCTTCCAGTTCTTGCGGATCGTCCCCGCCAGCACCGCATACAATCCCGCCGGCAGAATCAGATAGCTATACAGCCGCTTCTGCCACTTCAAATATTTCTTCGGGATCGACTCCTGATCGAGCGCCGGCAGCGCGATCTTGTCGAACGCCACATGCGACAGATACAACACTTGTGTCCCACCGCCCTCGGTCTCGCCGTACACCCGGTCTTCGAAATATTTCCCCGGATTCGCCGCGATGCGCTGCTTCGCCTGCAGCAACAGCTCTTCCCGCTTCCCGAAGATCACAGCTTTCCGCGGACAGACCTCTGTACAGGCCGGCTGCCGTCCTTTCGCCAGCCGCTCTTTGCACAGCTCGCACTTCACAATCTTCGGATTGAATCCCATCCACTGGAACTTCGGCACGTTGAATGGGCACGCCACCTGGCAATACCGGCATCCCACGCAGTAGTTGCCGTTCCACCACACCACGCCGGTGGTCTTGTCTTTCTTCAATCCACCGAACATGCACGCCGCCATGCACGCCGGGTCGGCGCAGTGCATGCACTGGCTCTTCACATACGACGACCCGCTTCCATCTACCGGCTTGTACAACCGGATGATCGTCTTGGTCTGGTCATTCGTGTCAGTCGGCGCCTGATGCAGCTCATCGCGCCGTGTGTCTCGCGTCAGCCCGTTGGCATCGGTGCAGGCCACTACGCAGGTCTTGCAGCCGATGCAAAGCGTCGCATCATAAAGCATGCCCACGGGGTCAGTCGGCGCCTGTCGTTCTTCTTCCGCATGCGCGATCGCCGTCAGCGGACCGCCCACAACCGCCGTGCCCACCGCCGCTGCTGCGCCGCCCGTCCCGATTTTGTGCAGTAATTCGCGTCGTGTAATTTCCATCGTTAGTCTCCCAGCGTCTTGCTGCTCGACTTCGTTTCGTCGGCCGGAGGTGGACCATCCGGAAGTTGCTTCGCGCCCGCTATCGCCGACGCGCCCAGTGCTCCCACTGCCAGTCCCACCACCGCAGCCGCCCCCGCCTTGAACGCCCCATTCGAAGCGAAGACCTGCGGATACGTATCCGGCGGCGTCGCCAGGTGTATCGGCACTGTCTCGAACGTCGACAGCTTCCACACCACGCCTCGTTCTGTACATCCCACGCACGGAGCGCCCACGCCGATCGGCCATACCCCAGGTATGTCGTTAAACTGCTTCGTCGCGCACGCCGCGTGCGTCACCGGCCCCTTGCATCCCAGCTTGTACAGGCAATACCCCTTGCGATGGGTCTCATCGCCGAAGCTGACTGCGAATCGTCCCGCGTCAAAGTGCGCGCGCCGCGGGCAATTCTCATGGATCACCCGGTCATAGGCGAATTTCGGCCGTCCCTGCTCATCGAGCGCCGGCAATTTGCCTGCGATCACGTACTCCAGCACCACCGCCAGCAAGTTGTACGGACTCGGCGGGCATCCCGGCAGATTGATGATCGGCTTGCCGCTGACCACTGAATCCACGCCCACCGCGCCCGTCGGATTCGGATCGGCCGAGGGAACTCCGCCCCACGACGCGCACGATCCAATCGCAATCACCGCCGCCGCCTTCGACGCAACATCCTTCACCACCTGCACCGCCGGCTTTCCAGCCAGTTGCATGTAGTTGCCGTCCAGGTTGGTCGGGATCGCGCCTTCCACCACCAGCACATACTTGCCGGCGTTGTCTTCCATCGCTTTCTTCAGCGCCGCTTCCGCCTGCGCGCCCGAAGCTGCCATCAGCGTCTCGTGGTAGTCGAGCGAAATCACATCCAGGATCACGTGCGCCACGTCGGGAGCCGACGTGCGCAGCAGCGTTTCCGTGCAGCCCGTGCAATCCTGGAAGTGCAGCCAGATCACTGACGGCCGCCGCGTCTTCGCGATGGCGTTCGCCATCTTCGCCACCGTCGTATTGCTGGTCAGCGCCAGCCCGACCGGCGCGCTCACCATAATCGTGCCGCACAGTTGCAGGAAGTTACGGCGGGAAACTCCGCATGCCTTCAAATGTTCCCCGATGGTTTCACGCTGCATCGTCTTCATAGATGTCATCCTGTCGACTCTTCCCGGAAATACACTCGCCGTTCGGCTCCTTCACGCGAAGTCGGTATTTCCCGGGAATCATCGTTTTGAGTTTTGAAGTCTGGCTGCGCGCGCTGAGAGAAAATCGGGGCTGGCTTACTTCGCAGGCTTTCGAACCGCTAAGGTGGGAGTTGAGTAGAGCGCCGTAATAAAAAATTGCAATATGAAATTTACTGTTTGTGCGCCAACTCAACCCTCCTTTCCTTCACCTGTCCGTCGCCCGCCCCTGACTCCACTTCGGGACTACGCAGCTACGACAGTAAGTTATCGTTCTTCTGCGCACTCCCTGGCAGTGACGCCCGTCACTGCTGCATGTGAGTCCCGTACCACTATTTGGCAGAAGCCCCGCTTTTCACCTTCCCTGCCCATTGTTTGCACTTTCCGTTGCGTTCCTTTGCGATTCAAGATTTTCCTTTTCGCCCTTCGCGATTCAAGACTTGCTTTTACGCGCCAGCCCAAAGCTTCCCGCCGGCTCGATTTGCCCCACCCCCAAATCTTTGCCATACTTGCTCCCATGTAGCGCCAGGCTTACGTTCCAATTAGGCCTGCCTCGCAGTTCATTTCCATTCTCAAGGAGCAGCTCATGACCACCCTCCCCCGTGTCAGTGCACCATTCCTTAACCATTGCTTGATTACTTTGCTTCTCGCCGTCTCCACCCCCGCCTTCGCCACCGACGTCACTACCTACCACAACGACATCGCCCGTACCGGTCAGAATCTCAACGAAACCATCCTCACCCTCGGCAATGTCAACCAATCTGCCTTCGGCAAGCTTTTCACCATGCCCGTCGATGGCATCATCGACGCCGAACCTCTTTATCTCGCCTCCGTCGCCATCCCCAATCAGGGCACGCACAACGTTCTCTATGCCGTCACCGAGAACGACAGCGTCTACGCCTTCGACGCCGACTCCGGCGCCGAACTCTGGAAGGTCTCCGTGCTCGAAGGCAGCGAGTCCCCCTCTGACGATCATGGCTGCGGCCAGATCAGCCCTCAGATCGGCGTCACTTCCACGCCCGTCATCGACCGCACCAGCGGCCCTGACGGCACCATCTACGTCGTCTCCATGAGCATGGATAAGAAAGGCGACTACTTTCAGCGCATTCACGCTCTCGACATCACCACCGGCGCCGAGCAGTTCGGCGGACCGGTCGTGATCACCGCCCGCTATCCCGGCACTGGCCAAAACAGCAAGAACGGATACGTCCACTTCGCTCCCGGCCAATACGCTGAGCGTCAGGGTCTTCTGCTCTTGAACGGAGTCGTCTACACCGCCTGGACCTCCCATTGCGACGGCGGACCCTACACCGGATGGATCATGGGCTACAGCGAAAGCACGCTCATGCAGACCAGCGTCCTCAACGTCACTCCCAACGGCTCCGAAGGCGCCATCTGGCAAGCCGGAGCCGGCATGGCCTCCGATGGCTCCAACATTTTTTTCCTCGATGCCAACGGCGACTTTGATACCAATCTCAACTCCAAAGGATTTCCCTCGAACGGCGACTTCGGCAACGGCTTCATCAAGCTCTCCACCAACGACAACAAGCTCCGCGTCTCCGATTACTTCAACATGTATGACACCGTCAACGAATCCAACGGCGACGAAGACCTCGGCTCCGGTGGCGCGCTCGTTCTTCCTCCCATGACCAACGCCAAGGGCAACACCGTCAACCTCGCCATCGGCGCCGGAAAGGATTCCAACCTCTACCTTGTCAATCGCAACAAGATGGGACACTTCAACCCCAACAATGACAACGCGATTTATCAGGAAATCGACGGCGCCTTGCCCGGCGGATGCTGGTCCATGCCCGCCTATTACAACGGCAGCGTCTATTACGGACCGGAGGGTTATAACCTGCTGCAGTACACCTTCACCAACGCCAAACTCGCGACCACTGCCGCATCCAGCAGCTCAGAGTCGTTCGAGTATCCCGGAAGCACGCCCGGCATCTCCGCCAATGGCAGCGCCAACGGCATCGTCTGGGCCATTGAGCACAGCGATCCCAACGACGTTCTCCACGCCTACACCGCCACTAGCCTGGCGAACGAACTCTACAACACCAACCAGGCCGGCACTCGCGATCAGTTCGGCACCGCCAGCCACTTCGGCACGCCCATGGTCGTCAACGGCAAGGTCTACGTCGGAACCTCAACCAACGTCACCGCCTTCGGCCTCCTGTCCGGCAAAAAGTAGGAAAACCGCAAGAAACGGGTGCCCCAGGTCTCGCGCCTTCGAGACCTGGGTGCGTGGCCCGTTCGAACTCCGGGGAGAACATGATTCCTATCAGGGCACGGCTTCAGCCGTGCCGCACCCCATCCCCCTGTAGCGCCAGCGAGGAGTCGAGGCGCCGGGCGTTTGCACCAACAGCCTCTTCAAATCTCCGCCGTCGCCTCCACACCCTTCTTTTTGTTCCAGCCATGGAAAGGCGAGTAATCGCCGGCATTCCATCTCTCGCGCAATCCCGGCGTGCTCAAATCCCAGTCAGGCCGGATTTCGCTCGTCACCATTCGCAGATCATGCCAAAGATCCACCACCGACGGCCGCCCCCAGAACCAGTACCCGTTATAAATGCTGTGAATCACCAGCCGCGGCTTGAGCACCAGCGTATGCGGGATCATGGGATTATGTTCCGGGTCGGTGTATTCCTGTATGTCAAGATCCTTCTGAACAATTCGCCCCGGGTCCGAAAGAAATGGCCACTGCGCCCCCACCGAGGCGCGAAACTCCTGCAGCGTATGGTGATCGTCGGTCGCGATCGTAGCGACCTGCGTGTAGGCCACGGCTATTTTTGGATAAAACGCCGCCAGTTCCAAATGCTGCTGGTGCTCCTTCGGGCAGTAATGCCCACGCGCCAGCGTCAAAATCAGCGGATCGTCTCCCTGAATCTCACTGAGCTTCCGTGGTGTGTCGGTGTGATCGGGCAATTCGTAGTCGGGGAAAATACCGCCGCGTACGATATCGGAACGCATCTGGGAGTCTCCTGACTGAGCATTGGTAAGAATCGTTTGTCTGGGTAAGCGTTGCTTCGCGGCGGCATTACACCCTTGCGCAGCTCAACCAGCGCGCCGGCTCTCCAACTCCGGCTTTGAAGATGACAGAAAGCCACTCACCAGCGCGGCAATCTCATCCGCAGCCGTGTCCAGCGCGAAATGACCGCCGTCAACCACATGAATCTCCGCGCTCGGAACATCCTTGCGAAAGCGTTCCGGCTCTCCGGAGTCGAACGAATTTTCGTACTTACCCCAGACCACCAGCAGTCGTGGCTGAGTCTTTTGCATCCACTCCTGCCACTTCGGATACGCGTCAACGTTGGTCCGGTAATCGTAGAAAAGATCGCTTTGGATCTCGGCCTGCCCCGGCTGACTAAGAAAATAAAATTCGTCAGTCCACAGATCCGGATCGTGACGCTCCACGTCTGGGTCAGGCCCTACGTGCCGCGCGCGCGCCGCATCGAGCGACAACAGATTTGCGCGCAGCGCGGTTTCGTTCGGGGCGCGATCAGCCCAGAATGCGCGCCGTGTCTTCCAATTCGCTCCCAGGCCTTCATTGTGGGCAACCGCATCCTGGACGATCAGCGCCTCAATCCGCTCAGGATGCGCCAGCGCCATCCGAAACCCAACCGGGCCTCCGTAATCCTGCATATAAAGGTTGTAGCGGGAAAGCCCAAGCGCCTCGGTGAAATGGTTCATAATCTCGGCGCAATGATCGAAGGTGTACGCAAATTTCTTCGCGTCCGGCCAGTCGCTATGTCCAAATCCCGGATAATCCGGCGCCACCAGATGATAGCGATCAGCCAGCCTGGCGAAAAGCGGATCGAACATCCGCGACGACGACGGAAGTCCATGCAGCAGAAGAAGAGTTTCTGCGCTCTTTGGGCCAGCCTCCCGGTAAAAAATGGAAAGACCGTCGACCTTCACGGTCCGATAAGACGTGGGATTCATGGAGACGCCTTTCTGTGTAAATCGAGTATCTCGAAATCGGTCCTTACCAGCGCCGTGGCGGAACTCCACCATCCACGTGAAGAATCTCTCCGTTCACATGCGCCGCCTCGGCCAGATAAAGAATCGCATCGACAATATCGTTTATGTTCGCTCTTTTCGCAGCCGACTGCGATGCCGCGTCTTTAGGATCGTCGCTGTGCATCGGCGTATTCACCTCACCCGGAGCCACCGTATTGAAGCGAATCCCGTAGGGTTCAAACTCCACCGCCAGGTTCATGCTCGCCGTGTTCAGCCCGCCTTTGGTCATCATTGAAATCGAGCCGTTTCTGCCGGCGATCGGGCGGTCCGCCAGCGCCGCGCTGATCGTAATCACGCACCCCGATTTCTGTTTCACCATCTGCCTCACCGCTTCTTGGGTCATGTAGAAAAACCCCAGCAGGTTCGTCGAGACCAGCGCGTTGAAGTCTTCGAGCTTGAAGTCAAGAAAAGCTTTGTTCAGAAAGATGCCGGCGACATTCACCAGCACATCGACACTGCCGAATTTCTTGATCGCGGCATCAAGCGCATCGATCGCCGTCTGCTGTTTGTCAATATCACCAACCAGCAGAATCAGATTGCTCGAAGAAGTCAGTCTTGTATTAGCGTCGCGAGAAGTGCCAACAACGTTATAGCCTGCATCGAGAAACCCTTCGACTAACCCAGATCCAATACCGCCTGTTGCTCCGGTAATGATGGCGGTCTTCCTGGCTGGCATAAATCATCCTCAAATCGTTCCGGCCAGCATACCAGAGACTTCAACCGCAAGAACCGTCAGAATCCGGTAGTGGGTCAAGCCAAACCATCCAGGTCAGTGGCGTCAAACATCTCTCAAAGACCTGCGACAACAACTCCGGCAACTCTATGGGCAAGTAAATAATCTGTGCCACAGAGGGAGAAGACGGCCCAGAGCCTTCCCTGAGCCTGTCGAAGGATTTACCTCTGCCCTTTGTGCTTTAACTTGTGGAACGAGATAATGCACGCGGCCCGCCTGCTGCGTGTTGATTCCGAAACATCAAGTAACGGGGATAGAAGACAGCAAATTGCCTCAAGGTGACGCCGCCTACTGCCGCAGGCCCATCCAGCGTTCGGAAACCACCAGCGAGTTCCCCGGATTCTGCGGATCGTAGCGCACCGATGTCGGTAGTCCCAGCCGGCACGAATGAAGGTTGATCCAGTGCCTCAGATGGGTCACATCCTGCGAAGCTTCGTAGGAAACGCCGGCCACGTCGTACTGAAAAATCAGCATGGTCGCCGGCGGATGGCCATCCGGTCGAACTTCCTGCACGTCGATGACTGTGCCATCGGTGATGCGCCCGACCTGGTCGATGAATTCGCGCCGCTGGCGTTCAATTTCTTTTGCAGATTTGGGCTTGCGATGCAGCATCAGATAAGCCGCCATTAAAACGGCAGCGCCTCCTAACAATGCTGTGTACAAACCCATAGGATTTAAAACCTGCGGAGATCAAGCCGTCGTTGTGTGGCGGCTTCTACGAACAGCATAAGGCGGAAAAGCCGATAGTGAAAGAGATTAAGAGGTGACTAAAGTTAGCCGTTGGGCAGTTTGGGATCAAAAACAGCACGCTTCTCGCGAAAAATTATGCTCGCGTCTTCTTGCTCGCTGCTGCCGCCATCACGCCCGCCTTTTCCCACGGACGTTTGGGGCGCTCGGCTGCCGGCTCGTCGCGGTCTTTCACGCGATCGTAATGGTACGATTCGCTCACCGTTCCCAGCGATTCGTTATACAGAGTGGGAAGGCCCAGGCCTTCTTTCATTTCTTCGGTGAATTGTTGCAGCGCTTTCAGATGATCCGCCGTTGCGGCAATTTCAGTTTTCGCGGTCTTCAAAAACTGCTGGTATCCGCGATTGATCAGCTTCGAAATTTCGCTCCCGATCACATAGCCCGGATAAGCGAAAATCTTCACGCCCTCCCCGCCATTTTTTTGGATCGCGGCCGAGCAATTGTACTTTCTCAGGAACACACGATTCTGCGTTCCCGGAGCTTCGGTCAAATCGAAACCATGATCGCGAAGCCAGTTTACAGCTTCTTCATAACTTCGCTCTTGTGAGTTGGATGGCATCGTTTCCTTTTACGAGTTGTTAGATGCGGCGAAAAGCCAAAAGTTCTATCCCGTCGCACCAACCTGAAAAACCTGAATCAGTCCCTCTTATACTGTAGACCGCAAAATTTCGCAGCCGATTTTCACATCTCTTTACATTACGGAGGTCATTGTTCAATCGGCTGTGCCGTACATCACACCATCAGAAACACAGAAAAAAACCACTGTTTTCTGAGCCATCAGGAAGAAACCGGCAAATTCTCCACAGGCCGTTTATTTCCTCACACCTTCACATGAGTTCAGTAGCAACGCTAAATCATCCTCGCCGCCCACGCGTTAACATCCCGTGAAAAGTTCGTGACAGAACCGCTGGCGCGTCAGAATGTGAACTTCGCTCCCAACTGAACCACTCGTGGTCCGCCGCCGCCCAATCCCGGATTTCCCTGCGCCACATCCGGCGTCTGCGAAATCAATCCCGCCGGACCAACGCCCGGACTCACAGCTCCGTTCGGTAATGCAAAATTCGGATGGTTCAGAACGTTGAAGAACTCCGCCCGCAATTGCAGATTCAGCCGTTCATAAATCTGCGTCATCTTGGTTATGGAGAAATCCAGGTTCTTGTAACCCGGCCCAAAAACCGAATCGCGGCCCAAATCGCCAAACGTTCCGAACGCCGGCTGAGAAAACGCATTCGGATTCAAGTACCCGGTTTCAGGATTCCAGTTGGGCAAAATCGGATTCACACCCGCAACCACGTTTGGCCGCTGGTTGAAGTAAAAGCGCCCGGTCGTGTCGTTGACCGTCACAATCGGAATTGGTCGCCCCGATTGCAGCGTCGCAACCCAATTCAGAGCCCATCCTGAACCGAGAGCGGGCGGAACCGCGTGCCAGGTCGGCACATCATAACTGAACGCGGCCGTGAAGCGCTGGCGCGTATCGAACGTCGACGGCCCATATTCGGCCGGCAGATTGTAGGAGTTCTGCGGAAACGCCGCGCCATACGTAAAGTCAATTCCATCCGAGGCATCATCAAGCGACTTGCTGTAGTTGTAGCTGGCAAATCCCGACCAACCAGCTTTGCCTTGAATGCGGAACGTTGTCTGCAGCGAGTTGAAGTTCGACGAACTGATCGGCGCCAGAAAATCCATGTTGGTAAAGTTTGGATTCGGGAAGTTGTAGTTCTCGTCCGGCTGGTTGCCATCAAACAGTCGCACCAGGTGAACGCCTTTGCTGCCCACATAGCCAACTTCGAACGACATATTCTGCGCCAGCCTCTGCTGGATATTGAAGTTGAAGTTCTGGCTGTAAGGCGTCGGAAAATTGCGCGGCACGGCAAAAATCGGATACGGCCCAACTGTCGCCGGCGTCATGATCGCAACGCCCGGCGTCGCGCCGTTAAAAGCGTCCTCATTAAAGTTCATGGGAATCACCGCTTCCGGTCCAATCGGATTCGTCACCAGACCAGCCGAAGACGTGAAATTGGCAACCAGCAAATCCTGCGGTACGTAATCGTAATAAAGTCCGTATCCCGCGCGGATAATCGTATTGCCCGCAACGTTCCAAGCGAACCCCACTCTCGGCCCGAAGTTGTGAAGATCACGATTGTAGGCGCTGTTCACTCCGCCGCTTCCCACCATTTCGAGCGCCGTGCCGCTGGCGTTCAGATTCGAGATCAGATTATTGGCTTCGCTGAGTGGACCAAAATATTCCCAGCGCAATCCGAAGTTCAGCGTCAGCCTCGAAGTAGCGCGGAAATCATCCTGGGCAAAGAATGAAAGCCCGTTGTTAATGGTTGTGCGATGCGTGTTTCCGGTGTCGACGCTGGGAAACGTATTTCCCAGAAAGAAATTGGCGAGAACATCAACCACCGGATCATAAGGATGTCCCGGCAATTGAAATCCTGG
Source organism: Terriglobales bacterium (assembly GCA_036392935.1). GTDB lineage: Bacteria > Acidobacteriota > Terriglobia > Terriglobales > Acidobacteriaceae > DASVWZ01. The sequence goes on from DASVWZ010000180.1 coordinate 38,958, forward strand.
CCCGGTCGGAGAGAAATCGAAGATCCCGCGCTCCAGATTGTCGTTGTAGTTGGCGACGTTCGCCCGATGAAACTCTCCGCCAAACTTGAACGTGCTGCGTCCGCGAATCCAGGTGAAGTTGTCGAGTATCTGATAAGTCTGGCTGGTTCGACCGCGTGGAATGCTGTAACCGGTCGCGCCCAGATTCTCCAGCTCGCCCGATGGTGTCGAGAAATCGAACTCCGGCAATCCAAGTTTTCCCGTGCCCATATTCAAACCGATGCTTGCCGGATCAAAATTCGCATCGAGCGAGCTGAACGAAGTCGTGAAGCGGTTGTATCCGAAGCGAACCTCGTTGATCTTGGTTCCACTAATCGTGCTCAGCAAACTCGCCGAGACCACTTGAACCCGCGTCGGCGAAGTCTGGGCGAATTCCGGTAGACGCGAACCCTTGCCAAAGCCGCCATTGTTGCCCAGCGGAAATACCTGGTTGCTCTGCCCGAATGCGTAACGCACGCCGAACTGTTCCTTCTCGCTGAGGTTCTCGTCGATCTTGGCGATAAAGTTATCCAGATCGTTGTGATCGCGCACCACCGACGCAATGGTCGGCGAATTGCTCACCGGATAGAAGTTCAGCACCTTGATCAGCGCCGGATTGATCGCCGTGATCTGCCCCGTGCTCAACGCCAGCTCCTGCGCTTCACTGATTTGCGTAGTCGTGGGAACGCCAAGCAGAAAATCCGATCCCACATTTTCCCGCTGCCCTTCATACGCGCCAAAGAAGAACGTCTTGTCGTGGATGATCGGGCCGCCCAGCGACGCACCGAACTGATTATTCTGAAACACCGTCTTGCGGGGTTCGGTATTGAAGTAGTTCCGCGAATCCATGGCGCTGTTACGCAGAAACTCAAAGACGCTCCCGTGCAACTGGTTGGTGCCCGAGCGCGTAATAATGTTCACCACCGATCCGCTGTCGCGCCCATATTCGGCCGGAAAGTTCGACTGCAGATTGAACTCCTGAATGGCATCAATCGGCAAAAGCGTCGCCGGAGCACCGGTAATGCCAACCTGATTCAGCGCTGAGTTGTTCAGAAAGGGATCGTTGTTATCCGTTCCGTCAACCGTGTAATTGTTCGACCGGTCGCGGTTGCCGTTGATGTTGAACTGCCCAAATCCATACTGCGTCCCCGCAACGCCCGCCGGTTCCACCGTAACTCCCGGAACCAGCGCCACCAGTTTGCCGAAGTCGCGGCCGTTCAGCGGCAACTGCGTCACCAGCTTGCGCTCAACCACTTCACCCAGCGTATCGCGCGTCTCATCGATCACCGGCGCCTGCGCCGTGACCGTCACTTCCTCGACCGTCTTCTTCAGTTGCGTGAGATCGAAATTGGCGTTGGTGTCCGCTCCCACGGCTACGATCACGTTCTGCGCCACCGGCGAAAAACCCGGCGCATCGGCGCTGACCGTGTATTCTCCCGCTGGCAGCTCCGCCAGCACATACCCTCCGTCCGTGCCCGTTACGCTCGACCGCTCCAGCCCGTTGGCGGAGTTCTTCGCCGTGATCTTTGCTCCGCTCACCAGCGCGCCGTGCGGATCGCTGACCTTTCCGCGAATCGACCCGCGGAAACTCTGCGCAACCACCACCGACGTCAACAATGCCATTCCGGCGACTAACAAAACGCAACGCTTGAATGAACCTGCTCCCAGCGCGCCCATAACGCTCTCCCTAGTGCGTTAAATCTCTATTTCTTTACAGGTATCCACAACTTGACCGGCGGCTTGATTCCATAGGTCGCCGCAAAACTCGACTGGTTCACCGCCAGTCCCAGCCGCCCGCGCGAATCGATATACAGCAGCGGCTGGTTCAGCGGCACATCGGCGAAGGTCTTCACGAACGGAATCTCCATTGTCTTGTCCCCCACCGTTACTGCCGCCTTTTGCCCGCGCGCATAGCCCAGCTTCATGAACTGTTCCGCGCTGACATTCGTAACCAGGTTCCCAAACGGACCATCCGTCGCAATGACTTGCCCCGTCAACCCTCGGTCATCGAGCGCGGCTGGTTTTATATCCAGCCGCACCAGCTGGGCGACGTCCAGTTCCGGCCCAACCTGCGTCCAGTCATCGCCGCGCGCCAAGTGTGCGCCCGCCGGAGAAAAAATATCCCGGCCGTGAAACGTCGAAGACAATGCCGCCCCGATCATCCACGACGGATTGGTTATCTCCCGCGCCGCCTCCAGCCCATCGCGGTCCGCAACCAGCGTCATCAGGCCATTGTCGGGCAAAACAAAAAATTGTCCTTTCTTCGACTTCACCACAATCGCCTTTCGCGAGCTGCCGACCGTGGGATCAACAACCACCACAAACACTGTCCCCGCAGGAAAATACGGGGTAGTTCCGAACAGAAACCGTGCCCCATCGGCAATATTGAACGGCGTGACCTGGTGCGTCAGATCGACGATGCGCAACTCCGGCGCGATCCCATACATCACCCCTTTGCACAGCGCCACCGAATCGTCCACCACTCCGAAGTCGGTCATGAACACTACCGTCGGCGGCGGGCTGGACTTCTCGGCCCGCGCCGCCATCGCCAAACAACCAACCAAAAGCACCAGCAATCCGCAGCTGTTTCGCAGCTTTCTCATTCTCTCTCCTCGCATATCCCTACTACTTTACTAGACTTTCGTCGCGGTCGTCCCAACCCCGCAATCGCACGCAAAATTACAAAAGCTTGCTGAACGACGAATTCTAAAACTTTAACCAGCCACGTGGAAAGTACATCCAACCGAAACGCTGAACTCCGCGACCCCGATAGAAGCATCACAATCCGTTGCTCACCGCTCTTGGCTATAATCAGTTTTCAGCCGAAATATTCTCAATCAACAGGAGGTTTTCTTTCATGGCAGCGGCTATCCCGGAAAAATATCGTGACCTCTTTGAGAAGCGCGCCTTCGCCAGCCTCGCAACCATAATGCCCGACGGACGCCCCCAGGTCACCCCTGTCTGGTGCGATCTGCAGGGCGGCCTGGTGGTTTTTAACTCGGCCAAAGGCCGGCAAAAGGACAAAAACGTGCGCCGCGATCCCCGCGTGGCCCTCGCAATCATCGATCCCGACAACCCCTATCGCTACCTCGAGGTTCGCGGCCGCGTCGTCGAAATCACCGAAGAGGGTGCCGACGCCCACATCGACAAAATGGCCAAAAAATACCTCGATGCCGACAAATACCCCTACCGCCATGCCGGCGAGGTCCGCGTCATCTACAAAATCCAGCCCGACCACATCACCACCATGGGTTAAGTGTCGCTTTAGCTTCCATCCATCCGGCAATAAACCGAAAAGAGCTTGGCAACGGCTTGCGGCACGCGCCACATCTAAATTTGCCGTTTGGGGCAGAAGCATAACTGACGCGGGTAACCTGTCACTAAAAGATTACCCAGGTTACTAATGAGCTATATCGGTGGTGAACGTCGTTTCGGATAAAATATGGGACAGTGGAGTATCAAGCGACTGGCACCCCCGCTCCATTTTGTTTCCCAGCAATGTGAATTATGAGTTTTATCCAACCACCAAAATCTAACTGATCAAGAGGTTCCAAAGTCTCATGAAAAGCCAATCGGCTCGTCTTACCATTTGTGTGTTGTTTGCGTTTGCGACTCTCGGCGCGGCTTTCGGCCAGTCTCAGCAGCGCGTTTCCCCTCTCGCCGCAAACCCATCGCGAGCCCATGCTCACCGCGAAAAGAAATCTAGTGTGCGCACCAATTCCATGTCGACCAACCCCACCACCAGCATCGGATTGCTGAGCGCCATCCAGATTCCCGCCGGCCCTCAAACTGGCAATTGTTCATTCCCGAGCTGCGCGCAATCGACCTCGCCCTATCCGGGTGTACTGGGAAACTTCCTGGGACCTAGCGGCGGCGAGCAGATGGCGACCATGGTCTTGGCCCACCACCAGCCACCTAATGGCGAGGCATTCGCCATCGCGGTGATGGCCGCCGTTAGCGGCGGAACTGGCAGCGGAGCATTTAAGGCCAAGCTGACCTTGCCGAACACACCACTCACCGAATTCGACCGTCTCCTCGCTGCCGACCTCAACGGCGACGGATACACCGATTTAGTCGCCATTCAAGCCAACGGCGACTACCTAGTCTTCCTGAACAACACAAGTGCACCTGGATCCTTTCTCGAAGGCACATCGACCCCGATCTCGAGCAACGCTATCCTTGGTGCGACCCTGGTGGCGCAACCTGGCAATACGCCGCCCACCTTTAACTTGATTGCTGTCGATGGCGCTACCCCGAGCAAAGTCTGGACACTGGTTGGTGCCAGCAATGGGACGTTCGGCACGCCGTCGAGCTTCACCCTCTCGACAAACCTGTCTTCGGGTGATTTGAATACCGTAGTCTTTGGAAACTTCGTTAACCACACAGATGGCCTCATCGATTTTGTCGCCAACGCTGCCACCACACCGGTGGCCAACGAGCCCATTGTCTTCATCAACAATGGCAGCGGATACACCCCACAAGCGTTAACCACCTCTGACACCAATTATGATTCGTGCTTTAACACCGTCGGCAATTTGAGCACCAAGAACGGCCCTCCGGACATCCTCAGCGCCAACTGCACTGACAACAACATCACCGTCTTTGTTAACAACGGTTCGGGGACGTTCGCTTCGGGCGTCTATTACGACGTTCTTGGAGCTCCAAATGCCGTAGCTGTGACGGACGTAAATGCTGACGGCAATAATGACGTTCTTTCGACAAACAAACAATCGGCTGACGTCGCAACCTTGCTGGGCAACGGCGATGGCACATTGCAGGCACAGACAGCCGGGTTCGTCACTGGCGGGACTCCAGTCACGCCAGCCGTTCCGGTCGCCAATCCCAACTCTTCCGGTCACGTTGACCTCTTGGTCGGCGACAACGAATACAGTTTCGCTTGGCTGCAAGGAAATGGCGACGGCACTTTCGACAGGAACAAGGGCTTATCTGGCGTCAACTACTACGGCCAGACCGGCCCCGGCATCGGCAACGGCCCGCTTCCACAGGGAGCTTCTATCGCCACCGGTGATTTCAACGGTGACGGAATTCCTGACTTTGTGATCGGCAACACCAACAACCTTAACGACGCGGATATCACCGTTTTCTTGTCGAACCCTGACGGCACACTGCAACCAGGCGTCAACTACAGCAGCAATAGCGCCACCGCCGACCTCCAATATGTCGCCGTGGCCGACTTCAACGGCGACGGTATCCTCGATATCGCTGCCACCGACAGCACTAACGGCGGCGTGCAAATTTTCACCGGTAACGGTGACGGCACCTTCACGCCTCTTGCA
>DASVWZ010000181.1:0-34866 GCA_036392935.1 Terriglobales bacterium
GACTGCGACCATGCGGACGATAACCCCGGGCGTGACTGAAAGCAACGTGACCGCGGTGGAAGGCGTGCAGGCGGGCGAGGTTGTGGCCACGAATGGATTCGACAAACTGCAGGACGGGATCAAAGTCGCGGTGAGGAATGGACAGGGCCAAGGCTCAGGGAGTGGGAGTGGCGCTGGCGGCGGGCAACAGAGTTCGAGCGGCGCAAACGGCGGAGGTGGGCAGTGAGTCCATCCCGGCCATTTATTCTTCGGCCGGTTGCCACGTCGCTGCTGATGGCGGCGATTCTGCTGGTTGGCATTGTGGCGTACACGCAATTGCCGATTTCGGCGCTGCCGGAAGTGGATTATCCCACGATTCAGGTGGTGACATTTTATCCGGGGGCGAGCCCGGATGTGATGGCATCGGCGGTGACGGCGCCGCTGGAGCGGCAATTCGGCGAAATGCCCGGCCTGAACCAGATGACCTCGACGAGTTCGGACGGCAGTTCGATCATCGTGATGCAGTTCTCGCTGAACCTGAACATTGACGTTGCCGAGCAGGAAGTGCAAGCCGCGATCAATGCGGCGCAGACGTATCTGCCGGTTGATCTGCCGGTGCCACCGGTTTATAGCAAGACGAATCCTGCCGACGCTCCGATTCTGACGCTGGCGTTGACCTCCAAATCGATTCCGTTGTCGCAAGTGGAGGATCTGGCGGACACGCGTTTCGCGCAAAAGATTGCGCAGTTGCCGGGAGTGGGGCTGGTGAGCATCAGCGGCGGGCAGAAGCCGGCGGTACGCGTGCAGGTTAACCCTACGGCACTGTCGTCATATGGAATCAATCTGGAAGATGTGCGCAGCGCGCTGCAGCAGACGAGCCTGGACCAGGCCAAGGGAAACTTTGACGGGCCACATCAGGATTATCAGATCGACGCGAACGATCAACTGCTGACCAGCAGCGATTTCAAGAGCGTGGTCGTGGCTTATCACAACGGCGCGCCGGTGCTGTTGTCAGACGTGGCGAACGTTATCGACGGCGTAGAAAACGTGAAGCAGGCGGCGTGGATGAACCTGACACCCGCGGTGATCGTGAACATTCAGCGGCAGCCGGGCGCCAACATCATCCAGGTGGTCGACAGGATCCAGAAGCTGCTTCCGTCGCTGAAGAGCAACCTGCCGGCGTCGCTGGATGTATCGATTTTAACGGACCGGACTACGACGATTCGCGCATCGGTGAAAGATGTTGAGTTTGAGCTGATGCTGACGGTGGGACTCGTAGTCATGGTGATTTTTCTGTTCCTGCGGAATTTGTCGGCCACGATCATTCCCAGCGTGGCGGTGCCGCTTTCGTTGATTGGAACTTTCGCGGTGATGTATCTCGCCGGCTACAGCCTGAACAACCTGACGCTGATGGCGCTGACCATCTCGACGGGGTTTGTGGTTGACGATGCCATTGTGATGATCGAGAACATTGTCCGCTTCATCGAGGAGGGCGACAGACCGCTGGACGCGGCGTTGAAAGGTTCAGAGCAGATTGGGTTCACGATCGTTTCGCTGACCATTTCGCTGATTGCGGTGCTGATTCCGCTGCTGTTCATGGGAGATGTGGTCGGCCGGCTGTTCCGCGAGTTCGCCATTACGCTGAGCGTCACGATTCTGGTTTCGGCCGTGGTTTCTCTGACGCTGACGCCGATGATGTGTTCGCGGTTGTTGAAGCACAAGCCGGAGTCGCAGCAGAGCCGGTTTTATTTGGCGTCAGAGAAGGTGTTCAACGACGTCATTGCCTTTTATGGAAAAACGCTGCGCTGGGTTTTGAAGCACCAGACAGCCACGCTGCTGGTGGCTTTGGCTACTTTGGTGCTCACGGTGGTGTTGTACATCATCGTGCCGAAGGGGTTCTTCCCGGTGCAGGACACGGGAATTATTCAAGGCATTTCGGAGGCGCCGCAGACGATTTCTTTTGCGGAAATGTCGCGACGGCAACAGGAACTAGCAAAGGTGATTCTGCAGGACACAGCGGTTGAGAGCCTCTCTTCGTTTATTGGAGTTGATGGCACGAACACCACGCTCAACAGCGGGCGCATTCAGATCAACCTGAAGCCGCTGGAAGAGCGCAAAATCAGCGCCTCGGACATCATCCGGCGGTTGCAACCGAAGCTGGAGGAGGTCGAGGGCATCACGCTGTATATGCAGCCTATTCAGGACTTGACGGTGGAAGACCGGGTGAGCCGAACGCAATTTCAGTACACGCTGGAAGATCCGGACCAGGCGGAGCTGAACCGGTGGACCGCGCGATTTGTCGAACAACTAAAAGAGCAGCCGGAGTTGCGCGATGTTGCGACGGACCAGCAGACGAGTGGGCTGGCAGCGTCGTTGATTGTGGATCGTGTAACAGCTTCGCGGATGGGAATTTCTCCGCAGATGATCGATGAGACTCTGTATGACGCATTCGGTCAGCGGCAAGTACTGACGCAATATACGCAGCTGAATCAATATCACGTGATTCTGGAGACGATGCCGGACTTCCAGAAGAACCCAGCCAAATTGAACGATGTTTATGTGCGATCGGCGCTGGCCAGTTCGTCGTTGACGACAGGATCCAGCAACGCGAACGGGGTGATTACGCCGAGCGGAACGTCAGTCGGTACGGGGCTATCGGTTTCTTCGTCTTCGCAATCGACGAATCCGCCGGCGGTGACTTCAGCGAATGGCGGCGCAGTGCCGCTGAGCGCGTTCACCCAGTTCAACTCGAAGACGGCGCCGTTGTCGGTCAATCATCAGGGACAGTTCCCGGTGGTGACGATTTCTTTCAACCTGGCGCCGAATGCATCTTTGGGCGAGGCAACAGATGCGATTGAGCGGGTGCGCGGTGAACTTAACATGCCGTTGAGCATCCAGGCAGCGTTTCAGGGGACGGCAGCTTCGTTTCAATCCTCGCTGGCCAACGAGCCGATACTGATTCTGGCAGCATTGGTTACGGTGTACATCGTGCTCGGCGTTTTGTATGAGAGCTACATCCATCCGATCACGATTCTTTCGACGCTGCCGTCGGCGGGCGTGGGAGCGTGCCTGGCGCTGCTGGTGACGGGCGAGGAATTGAGCGTGGTGGCGCTCATCGGGATCATTTTGCTGATTGGCATTGTGAAAAAGAACGGCATCATGATGGTAGACTTCGCGCTCGAAGCCGAGCGCAAGGAAGGCAAGCCACCGGAAGAGGCGATTTATCAGGCGAGCCTGCTGCGTTTTCGTCCGATCATGATGACCACGATGGCCGCGTTGCTTGGTGGCCTGCCGCTGGCGCTGGGTACCGGCATTGGCTCCGAGTTGCGTCGACCGCTGGGGATTTCGATGGTCGGCGGTTTGCTGGTGAGCCAGGTGCTGACTTTGTATACGACGCCGGTGATCTACATTTTCTTTGACCGCATGGCGCTGCGATTCTTTGGGTCGCATGCCAGCCAGGAGGGCGGGGGCATGGAGGCGGCGGTTCCGGCCGACTGAGCATGAGTCTTTCCTCGCCATTTATTCGCCGGCCGGTTGCGACCATGCTGTTGACCATCGCCATTGCCTTGGCTGGCGCGGTTGCGTTTAATTTTTTGCCGGTGTCGCCGCTGCCGCAGATTGACTTTCCGACCATCTCAGTCTCGGCAAGTTTGCCCGGAGCGAGCCCGGAGATCATGGCTTCGTCGGTAGCAACCCCGCTGGAACGGCAGTTTGGGAGGATTGCCGGCATCACGGAAATGACGTCTTCGAGTTACCTGGGGACAACCAGCATCACGCTGCAGTTCGATCTGAATCGCGACATTAACGGCGCTGCAAGAGATGTGCAGGCGGCAATCAACGCGGCGCGCAGTTACTTACCGACGAACCTGCCGGCGAATCCAACTTATCGGAAAGTGAACCCGGCGGATGCACCCATCATGATCCTGGGGCTGACCTCGACGGTATACGATCGCGGAGCGCTTTACGATGCGGCGTCTACCATCTTGCAGCAGCGGCTTTCACAGATTCAGGGCGTAGGCCAGGTCAACGTGGGTGGCAGTTCCCTGCCGGCGGTCCGGGTCGATTTGAATCCCATGCAGTTAAACAGCTACGGACTTGGGCTGCAGACCGTGGCCAACATGCTGAACGCGCAGAATGCCAATCTGGCGAAGGGAACGATCACCAACGACACGACGACGGCCGATATCACGACGAACGATCAACTGCTGAAAGCCGACTACTACCGGCCGCTGATTGTGGGCTATCACAATGGCGCGGCCATCAAACTGTCGGATGTGGCGAACGTCAGCGACTCCACGCAAAACATACGCGCGACCGGCTACGTAAATGGCAAGCCGGCGGTGCTGGTGATCATTTTCCGCACGCCAGGCGCAAATATCATCGACACGGTCGATCGTATTCGCGATGCCTTGCCTTCGCTTAAAGCCTCGATTCCGGCCGCCATCGATCTGACGATTGTTCTGGACCGGACGACCACGATTCGGGCGTCGGTCAAGGATGTGGAGCGGACGCTGATTATTTCGATTGGGCTGGTCATCCTGGTGGTGTTTGTATTTCTGCGAAATCTGCGGGCGACGTTTATTCCCAGCGTGGCGGTTCCGGTTTCGTTGATTGGGACGTTTGGGGTGATGTACCTGCTGAATTACAGCCTGGATAATCTGTCGCTGATGGCACTGACGATTTCGACCGGCTTTGTGGTCGATGACGCGATCGTGGTGATCGAAAACATCACACGCTACCTGGAGCAGGGCGTTCCCCCGATGCAAGCAGCACTGCGCGGGGCGAGCGAGATTGGCTTTACGGTGCTTTCCATCAGCGTGTCGCTGATTGCAGTTTTTATTCCGATTCTGATGATGGGCGGGATTGTTGGCCGGTTGTTCCGCGAGTTTGCGGTGACGCTATCGGTGGCGATTGCGGTGTCCCTGGCGGTGTCTCTGACTACTACTCCCATGCTCTGTTCGCGGTTGCTTCGGCATAAGAGTGTGGAAGAGCAGGGAAAACTTTATCGGGCCAGTGAACGATTTTTCGAATGGATGTTGAGCACGTATGAGAAAAGCCTTTCCTGGGTGCTGCGGCATCCGGCATTCACCATGGGGGTTTTGCTGGTCACGATTGGGGTGAATATCTATCTGCTAGTGATTGTGCCCAAAGGATTTTTTCCGCAACAAGATAACGGCACGATTTTTGGCGGGATTCAGGGAGCCCAGGACATTTCCTACCAAGCCATGGATTCACTCACAAAGAACTTTGTGAATCTGATCAAGACCGATCCTGCCGTAGACAATGCCATGGCGTTCACCGGCGGCAATGGCGCGGTGAACAGCGGATTCGTCTATATCGGGCTGAAGCCGCTGGAGCAGCGCAAAATCAGCGCGAGCCAGGTCATTGACCGGTTGCGTCCGAAGCTGACGTCGCTGCCGGGCGCGGCGGTGTTTGTGCAAGCCGGGCAGGATTTGCGAATCGGCGGCAGACAGAGCAACGCACAGTACCAATACACCATTCAGAGTGACAACGTTGACGACCTGGTGCGATGGGGTCCGACGCTGCTGCAGCAGATGCGGAAGCTGAAGATGCTGACCGACGTCAATACCGACCAGCAAAACAGCGGCCTTGAGGCGTCGCTGGTGTACGACCGGGAGACGGCATCGCGAATGGGCATTACGCCGTCGATGCTCGACAGCACACTGTACGACGCCTTCGGACAGGCGCTGGTTTCGACGATGTATACGCCGCTGAACCAGTACTACGTGGTGATGGAGGTTGCGCCGGAGTTCTGGCAAAGCCCGTCAGCACTGAATGACGTTTACATTGCGCCGTCGAATGGTTCGGTGGTGCCGCTTAGCGCGGTGACTCACTTCGCGCCGAAGACCGCGCCACTCGCGGTGAACCATCAGGGGCAGTTCCCATCGGTGACAGTGTCGTTCAATCTGTCGCCCAGAGTGCCGTTGAGCACCGCGACGGCCGCGATCACGCAAATGCAGCAGAAGATCGGTATGCCAGACACGATTCATGGAATGTTTTCGGGAACCATGCAGGCCTTCCAGTCGTCACTTTCGACGCAGCCGATGCTGATCATCACGGCGCTGCTGGCCGTTTATATCGTTCTGGGGATTTTGTACGAAAGTTACATTCACCCGATCACCATTCTTTCGACGTTGCCTTCGGCGGGCGTGGGCGCGGTGCTGGCGCTGATGATCTTTCACACCGACCTGAGCATCGTGGCGTTGATAGGGATCATTCTGCTGATCGGGATCGTGAAGAAGAATGCGATCCTGATGATCGATTTTGCGCTGGCAGCGGAACGCGGTGAAGGCAAGGCACCGAAAGAAGCGATCTATCAGGCATGCCTGCTGCGGTTTCGTCCGATTCTGATGACCACCATGGCAGCGCTGCTGGGAGCGGTTCCGCTGGCGTTCGGAACCGGGACGGGGTCGGAACTCAGGCGGCCGTTGGGGATAACGATTATTGGCGGCTTAATCATGAGCCAGATGCTTACGCTGTACACCACTCCGGTGGTCTATCTCTATCTGGATCGCCTGCGGTTGTGGTGGGAGCAGCGCCATTCCAAAGGCACAAGCCATATTACGCAGGAAGCTCTGGGATGGCAGCGTCCGGGAGAACAAACATGAAAATGAAATTGTGTAACAACGTCGTGCACCAGGTGTCGACTGCCTTGATTTGCGTCGGATTGCTATTTGCCACGGCGTGCAGCGTGGGGCCGAAGTATCACGTGCCGCCGACGCCTGCGCCGCCGGCGTACAAGGAATTGACTCCCGAAACGCAGCAGCAGACCGACGGATGGAAGCAGGCGCAACCGCAGGACAGCGCGCTTCACGGCAAGTGGTGGGAGATTTTTGGCGATCCACAGCTTAACGCACTGGAAGAGCAGGTCAACGTTTCGAACCAGAACATCGCATCGGCATTTGCCGGGTTTTTGCAGGCGCGCGCGTTGGTGAAGGAGGCGCGATCACAATATTTTCCCACCATTTCGACGGCGCCCAGCGCGACTTACAATCGCACGCTGGGATTCTCGTCGTCATCGTCATCGTCATCCAGCAACAACAGCACTGGCACCACCAACAGCAACACCAGCGGAAAGGTTTCGGCTGCCGAATACGCCGAGTATGCTCTGCCGTTCGATGCATCATGGACGCCGGATTTATTTGGCCGCGTTAAGAACACGGTGAAAAGCCAGGCCGCCGCAGCGCAAGCCAGCGCGGCGGATGTGGAAAATACTCGCCTGACTGCGCAGGCCGACCTGGCGGTTGATTACTTCACGCTTCGCACGCAGGATTCGCTGAAAGAATTGCTGGATTCAACGGTGGTGGCGTACAAAGAGTCGCTCAGGCTGACGCAGGCGTTGTATGAGACCGGCATCGATTCCGATGAAGCCGTGGCTCAGGCGGAAACGCAGCTTGAGACGACCGAGGCGCAAGCGACGAACGTGGGCATTGCGCGCGCGCAGTACGAGCATGCGATTGCCCTGCTGGTCGGGCAGCCGGCATCGAGTTTCTCGATTCCCGCAGCCCCGCTCAATTCCAGGCCACCGGCGATCCCATACGGCGTTCCGTCTCAATTGCTGGAGCGGCGCCCCGATGTTGCCGCCAATGAACGGCTGATGGCGCAGGCAAATGCGGAGATCGGCATCGCGAAAGCAGCATACTTTCCGACGCTTACGCTGAATGGCACGGTGGGATTTGAAAACGATTCGATCGCCAACTGGCTCACCTGGCCGAGCCGCTTCTGGTCGGTCGGTCCGACGCTGGCAGAAACTATTTTTGACGCCGGCCTGCGCAGAGCGACGGTGCAGCAATATCAGGCGGTGTGGGACCAATCGGTGGCCAATTACCGGCAGACGGTTTTGACGGCGTTTCAACAGGTTGAAGATAATCTGGCCGCGCTGCGGGTTTTATCGCAGGAACTCGGGCAGCAGGACGCTGCAGTGAAATCGGCTGAGCGAAATCTGCAGCTTGCGACGGATCGTTACAAGCTGGGCATCGATCCTTATCTGAACGTGATTACCGCGCAAACCACGCTGCTGAGCAATCAGCAAACCTCCGTCAACCTTCGCATGCAGCAGATGACTTCGAGCGTGCAATTGATCGAAGCGCTCGGCGGAGGCTGGGACCCCGCGCAGATTCCAGCGTACAAAAACTTGATCGCCAAGAACCCGCCGGCGGCCAACCCGTAACCAGGAGAGACACAACTCCCCGATGCGGGCGGATTGCGTCAGACCAGCCCCTAGATGTCTTCGCCGGAAGAACCGGATGACTTTTCGTGCGCCCGGTCGATTACTGCGTTGGCCTCGCGGATAGCGCGGCCTTCATCGCCGGTACGCGCCAAGGTGTCATTGGCAACTTTGCGCCACACTTCACCCAGCCTTCCCGTCGCCAATTTATTGTGGCGCGAGGATTCTGAATCAGTCAGCCAGGGCATAGGAACGCGCTATGCGCTCTTGCGATCTTGCGGGTGGACGCCCAGCTGATGCCAGTTGGTTTCGGAAAGATTGACGCCGTAATGCTTCGCGGCCTTCTCGATATTGGCGAATGCGAGAGCGCGGTCTTCGTCAGAGACATCAGTGACCTGATCGAACCGAGCCACAGCGTTGCGGACATGCTGGGCATCAGTCAACGGTTCCTTGCGCTGCTTGGGAAATGCGAAAACGGTCTCGGGCAGGTTGCTACGCGTGGTCAGATCCCCATGTTCGGTGTGCGGTTGCCAGGTTGGTAGGACGGACATGACTTTCCTCCTTGCGGTTTTCGAACGAAATACGACTTGTCTTTGATGCAGCGGCAGCGATTCGCGGTGCGATCGGCTGTCGCGCAATTGGCAGGGTAGATTTTTCCACAGGAGGGGCTGGGAATCAAGGGTGCGGTCCGCATGAAGGAAACGGCAAAAAGCTCCGTCGACGGACGCGCTTTGGCTGAGCCGGCGGCCGTTTAAGGCCGATCAGAGCAACTTGAGGAATCCAAGCCGAGCGAAGGTGGCTGAGGGCGGCAGCAGATGCCATAAGCTTGCCACAGCTTGAACCAGGGGCTATTCGCGAGTCTTTCGTCGTGCCGGCGATTGGTAGCCGAGAGGTCAGAGGAGTTGAGAGGACGGGTATCCGGCTCGGCGAAGATGCGCTCAAGCCACTCGATCTCGTTGATAGTGCGTTCGACGTCCAAGGGGCAATTATAGCCGAGACGGGGAACTCAGAGGGCAGAATTAGAAGGCAGAAATGATGGTCCCACCCTGTCGGAATGCCCGCGACAAGGGTGGGGCGACCGCGTTGGTATCATCAGCTATTTCGGCTGGTCCAGGGTAATGCCCTGGGCGCCGGGCTGCTTTTCGGCTTTTGCCTTTTTGGTTGCCATGGTTTTGTCTACCCACTCGTCGGCGGTTTTTAGGTCAGCGGCGCGGGCAGCGAGATCGTCGCATTCGACGTCGGCTTTTTCGCGGTACATGAGGTTCATGTAGGCCATGGCGTCGTCGTAGTCAGGGCGCAAGTCGAGCGCTTTTTTGAGCGCGTCGATGCCTTCTTCAATGTTGGCCGAGTTGCCTTGCTTCAACTGATCGCAGGCGGCTTTCTCTTCTTTGTTCTTTGGATTGAGGTTTTCTTCAGGCTTGAGGCCAAGCTTGGCGCGCGCTTCCATGCGTGGCTGGTAGGTCTGCGTCCAATCGATCACGCCGACCGAGTAATACACTTCGGGATCGTTGGGATCGAGTTCCATGGCCTTGCGGTAAGCGGCTTTGGCGTCGTTAAATTTTTTCTGCTGCAGATACAGGTAGGCAATGCCCTTGTTGCTGTTAATCTGCATTTCTTTTTGGGAACTAGCCTGGAGAACGTGCTGATACTGGTCGATGGCCTGCTCGGCCATGCGAACGTTATCGGGCGCATCGACGCCGGGGATATATTGCTGGGCGTAGGCAGTCGCCAGATACATGCGGGCGACAATCAGGTTGGGATCTAGGGAGACGGCCTGCTGGAAGTGGTCAATGGCCTCTTCGTACTTGGCGTTCTTGTAGGCAGCAACACCTTTGTTGAGCTGATCGCGGGCGCGGAGCTTATCGCATCCGGCGGTAGCGAGCAGGGCGAGTACAAGGGCGGCAAGGGAGAGTATTTTAAGACTATTTTTCATTGCTTTGTTGTTCTCCTCGCGCGGCGCTCCGGAAACTGGTTCTTGCGGAACCGCTGCGCGGTAATAAAGCGAGCGGCCGCTGGGCCGCTCGAACGCATTCTACAATCTGCAATCTTTTGCTGCCGAAAACTTATGTTTAACCGCCGGCTTCGATCTTGGCGGTGATCAAACCGACCTTGTCGACGCCGGATGCGTGCGCGATATCGATGACGTTGGCGACATCGGCAAAGGGAACGTTGTCATCACCCTTGACGAACATGACTTTTTCGGCGCGAGTCTTAAAAATGTCGGTCAAGCGGCCCTGCAAGCCGTCCCAAGTGGTGTCTTCATTGTTGATCTTGATGCCCGGCGCTTCGCCGGCGCCGCGGTCGATTAACTGAACGACAATGGTGCGGTCGGGCTGCGTGGTCTTGGGCTGGTTGGGCGGCGGTGGCTGCGGCACCAGCGCGTCCAGACCTTTTGGAGTCAGCGGCGTGATGACCATGAAGATGATCAGCAGCACCAGCAGCACGTCGATGAGCGGCGTAACGTTAATATTTGCGCTTTGGCCCCCGCTGGGGCCGACTGCCATTCCCATAAGAAATCTCCTTTAAAACCCCGTCGGTGTCGGCGTAGCCGGTGGCGGCGTAGTGGTGGTGGCGGCCTTCTTCTGATCGGTCAGAAGACCCAATTGATCCACGCCGGCGGCGCGAACGTTATCGACCACTTCAACCACGGAACCGAACTTGGCGCGTGCGTCGGCGCGGATGAAGACGCGTTTATCGGGGCGGCCGACGAGACGGTCTTTCACTTTGTTGGTCAGTTGATCGACGGGAATTTTGTCGCGGCCGAAGAAGACATCGCCGCCGCGCATAATGGCGACCACCAGCGCATCTTCCTTATCGGCATCCGGCATCTGCTCCGGATTATTTACTTTGGCCAGGTCGACGCTGACGCCCTTCTGCAACATGGGAGTGATCACCATGAAGATGATGAGCAGCACCAGCATGACGTCCACCATGGGAGTCACGTTGATGTCGGAATTGACCTTGGCACCTTCGTTTCGTTTTGCCAGTGACATGAAAATTTACTCCTGCGTGTTAAACCGTTCGGCAGCCGCTACCTAGAGGAAGAGGCAACACCGGCAAACGGTGTTGCCCGCAACTCAAGAATAAAGCACGAGCCGACAGCTAGCGGCGGATCGCTCCCCGGCGCTTGAGGAAGTAGTCGATCAACTCGCTGGAGGAGTTGTCCATTTCTACGTCGAAAGCTTCCACGCGTCCGGTGAGATAGTTGAACATCATGACGGCCGGGATGGCGACGAGCAAGCCAAATGCGGTGGTCACGAGCGCTTCGGAAATACCGCCGGCGACAGCCGCCAGACCGGTGGCCTTCTCTTGCGAGATGCCGCGGAAGGCGTTCAGAATGCCGACCACGGTGCCGAACAGTCCGACGAAGGGAGCGGTCGAACCGATGGTGGCAAGTCCGCCGAGGCCGCGCTTCAGTTCGGCGTGAACGATGGCTTCGGTGCGCTCGAGGGCGCGCTTGGAAGCTTCAATCGTCTCGCCGGGAATGTCGTTGCTGTCCTGGTGAGCGCGGAATTCCATGAGGCCGGCAGTGACGACTTTGGCCAGATGGCTTTTCTTGTTGCGCTCGGCCACTTTGATGGCCTCGTCAATTTTGCCATCGCGCAGGGCGCCGGCGACCGCCGGAGCGAATGCGCGCGACTGCTTGCGGGCCGCGCTGAACGCCATATAGCGATCGATCATGACGCCGATCGACCAGCCGGACATGACGAACAGGATGAGGACGACGATTTTTGCCAGGATGCCCATTTTCTTCCACAGTGAAATGGGATCCCACGAGATGGTTTCCTCCTGAAGAATCCAGGTGGCGACCATGTGCAGATTGCAGAATGCAAGAGTTGCTACATTAGCTAAGAGCATGAGTTGCTTTTCTCCTCCTCGGAACTTGTAAGACCAGTTTTCGCCTTTGCCACAATGTATACGATCAAACTTTCTGTCGAGCCCAAAGTCCTGCGGCTAAACTTTTGGGTCTCTTACTAACTGTCGCGCCCGGAGTCTAGCCTCCGGCCAGCGAGAAGATCACAGTGATCTGGGTTTCGACCGGTACCGGCTCACCATTCAAAATGTATGGCTTGTAGCGCCACTGCTTAACCGCTTCAATAGCGGCGGGCGCCAGCATGGGGTGCCCACTAATGAGATGCAGGTTTTCGATGGCACCATCGACGCTGATGTCAGCCTGGAGCACAACATTGCCCTGAATACGAGCTTGGCGGGCCAACGGCGGGTAGGTCGGCGCGACTTTTTTGATCAGCAAGCCCTGAGTAACACCCTGGGAGACGCGCATGCGAGTGGGGACCACGGCTTTGGGAACAGCCGGCGCCGGAGTCGAGCTGATAATGCCGCCGATCACGCCGCCCAATTGG
Source organism: Terriglobales bacterium (assembly GCA_036392935.1). Classification (GTDB taxonomy): domain Bacteria; phylum Acidobacteriota; class Terriglobia; order Terriglobales; family Acidobacteriaceae; genus DASVWZ01. The sequence goes on from DASVWZ010000181.1 coordinate 12,529, forward strand.
CCACCCGGTACTCCACCCGGGACGCCGCCCACTACACCACCGGAAGCCATGCTCGGCGGTGGGGCTTCGTCTTCCTTAATCATCTGAACTTTTTCTGGAATCTTGGTGGGGGTCCGGAGCTGGCCGTTATTAAGGTCGCTCTGGATCTGCTTCACGATGTGAACCGGGGCTGCGGTCGGGGGCGGCGGTGGTGGCGGAGGCGGAGGCGGTGCGACCAGGAAGGTCATCAACTGGGTTTTGGGGAGTGCTTCCGTAAAGAGCAATGGAATCAATACCAAAACACCCAGCAAAATGACCTGCAGGACGACAGAAATCGAGGTGTACAGTCCGCGTTTGGTCTTTAGTCTCCCACCCGACTCTAACAGGCTGTCTTCAAACATAAGGTTCTCCTACACGTACCCAATTACCTATAGACACCGCTACGCGCTGTTTTGCTCCCGGCCTGCCTTTCCGGCGCGCCGCTTGCAGACAACCGGGCGGGCCGGGGATGAAACGTTTGAATGCCGATTCCTGAAACCGCAAAATACTACCCGAAAACCCGTAGAATCACAAACCTGTTTTGCACCTGCGGCAAATCCCCGATCAGGCGCGGGTTTTGGCCCGCTCCAGTTTGGCTGCCTCGCGTCCGGCGGGAACGGCGGCCTTGCTCTTGCCAGCCTTCCAGTCTTGATAAGCGACCAGGATTGGGGCCGCAATCGCAATCGATGAATAAGTTCCAATCAGAATACCGATGACCAGGGCGAACGAGAAACCACGCAGCACTTCGCCGCCGAACAGATACAGGGCCAGGACAGTTAAAAATGTCAGCCCAGCGGTTAAGATGGTCCGGCTCAGGGTTTGGTTGATGCTGCGGTTGACAATGTCAGCAAGTTTTTCGCGGCGCATCAGCTTGAGATTCTCGCGGATGCGGTCGAAAACCACGATGGTGTCATTGTTGGAGTAGCCGATCAGGGTCAAAATGGCCGCAATCACGGTCAGCGAGATCTCTTTGTTCATTAGAGAAAATGCGCCGACGGTGATCAGCGTGTCGTGAAAAACAGTGATGACGGCGGCTACGCCGTAAATCCACTCAAAACGGAAGGCCAGGTAGATGAGCATTCCGCCGAGGCTGTAGACGGTAGCGAGCAATGCCTGTTTGCGAAGCTGTTCGCCGACTTGAGCACCAACAATTTCAACGTTGCGCACGCCGAAATCGGACAGAAAAAAGCCGTCATTGACCGAGGAAAGGACGGCGGGGTCGGCAGTGCCTTTAAGTTCATCCATCGAGCTGAGCACGCCGCCTTTTTCCTTGTCACGGTAATTCACGAGGGCTTGCGCAGCGGCTGAATATTTTTGTTCGGCGTCGGTACCCAGATGCAGGGGGTCTTTCTGCAGCAGGTAGTTGGTCAGACTCAGGCCGCTGGCGTTGTTGAGGTCTAGTTTGCCTGCGGGCGCGTTGGGTTCAAGAGCGTTGATGATCGCGGTCTTGCTGCGGTCGAGCGCGGCTTCGTTGGTTTCCTGTTCGGAGACGCCAATCAGAACTTCGTTATTAGCGACGGGGCCGTAGCGCTGGATGCGGGCATTGCTCAATCCGGCGTGGTCCATGGCGGCGCGGATGGCGTTGTCGTCCGGCGTGTGGGCAAACTTTACGTAAACCAGCGTGCCACCGCGGAAGTCGACGCCGTAGGGAATGCCATGCCAGAAGAGCATGGAGAGAATGCCGGCGATGCTGAAAATCAGCGAGAAGGAGATGAAGTACCACTTCTTGCCGAGAAAATCGATATTTGGATTGCGAAAAAATTCCACCTGGTAAAGCTCCGTTTCGTTGAGGGCTAAAGCCCTCAGTATCAGTTACGGCTTGGCGGCACGGCTAAAGCCGTGCCCTCCCGATCTAACCAATGCTCAACGCTTCGCCGCGTGTTTTGCGGCTCAGTACCCAGTCAAAAATCACGCGCGATACGAAGACCGCGGTAAACAGATTCGCGAACAAACCGAAACTCAGGGTGACGGCGAAGCCGCGCACCGGGCCGGTCCCGAAGATAAAAAGAATAATCGCCGAAACGATCGTAGTCACGTGGGTATCGACGATGGTGATCCAGGCGTGACTGAATCCTTGCTCGACCGCGCTGGGCGGGGTTTTGCCGTTGCGCAACTCTTCGCGAATGCGCTCGAAAATCAGCACGTTGGAATCGACGCCCATACCGACGGTGAGGATCACTCCCGCAATGCCGGGGAGGGTCAACGTGGCCCCGCTGAATCCAAGGAAACCGAGAAGGATGATCAGGTTCAGAATCAGCGCGACGTCAGCGTTGACTCCGGCCGCGTGGTAGTAGACCAGCATGAAGATAAGCACTGCCAACATGCCGATGACGGCAGCGGTGACGCCGGCGCGGATCGAATCGGTGCCGAGCGAGGGGCCGACGGTGCGTTCTTCAAGATATTTAATTCCGGCCGGTAGCGCGCCGGAACGCAGGATCATGGCTAGATCCTTGGCTTCCTGCTCGCTGAAGCGGCCGGTGATGGTGCCGTTGTCGTGAATCTGATCTTTGATGACGGCAACTTCCTGGACTTTTCCATCAAGCACAACCGCAAGATTGTCGCCGATATGAGCGCCGGTGAAGGCAGCGAAACGGCGTCCGCCTTCGCCAGTGAGATTGAAAGCCACGGAAGGCATACCGTTTTCATCGCGCGATTGATCGGCGTTGCGCAGATCACGGCCGCTGACGGCGGAGGCGCGGGAAACCAGGAACCAGGCCTGGCCGGCGTCATTGGCGCGGGGACCAGCGTTGTGACCGGGAAGAAGCACACTATCCGGCGGCAAAATTCCGCCGTGCTGCTGCAGCGCATCCTGCTCGCTCGAGTAAGGTCCGCCCATGGACTGGCGAATTTCGAGCATGGCGGTCGACTGCATGATTTCTTTGACGCGGGCGGGATCGTCGACGCCAGGAAGCTGAACGAGAATCTGATATTGGCCGAGGCCATGCTCTTCGATGATGGGCTCGCTCACGCCAAGCTGGTCGATGCGGTTGCGGATGGTCTCGATGGCCTGCGTCACGGCGCGATTCTTCAACTCGGTGAGCGCCTGCGGCTTCATGGTGATGGTCCAGGAATTTTCGGCGCCGGAGGCGAGATCATATTCAGGGAGGCGATCGCTCACCAGCGAACGCAAATCGGAGGTGGACTCGGGCGGAACGCCCTTGAGAACGATTTCGTCGGGATGGGCGGTCGGATCGGGCTTGGTGATGTCCGCGTAGTTGATCTTGCTGGCGCGCATGCCGGCCTTGAGGCGCTCCAAGGCCTGGTCGGAATCAACGTTAACGGCGTCATTCACCTGGACTTGCAGGATCAGATGCGTGCCACCTTTGAGGTCAAGGCCGAGGTGGATGCGGTTCTGCATGGCAGCCAGCAGGCCGGAGCCGGAGAAGCTTTGGGGGATGCCAAAGATTCCGAAGAGAAAGACCAGTAAGGTTGCAACGATGACGATCAGTTTCCAGCTTAAGTTCGTGTTCATAATTCAGACGACCCGATCATAAAATTTCGCACTGGCCGGCCTTGGCCGGCATTCATAGTTCTAAGCGGTTTTCGCTGTCTTGCTTTCATCCTCTGCGGTGGTCATGGATGCGATCGACCCGCGGCTGACTTCGAGCCGAAGATTGTCAGGCGGAACGCGGAGGGTCAGTGCGTCATCCTTGATGGCAACGATGATTCCGCGAAGACCACCGGTGGTGACCACCCTGTCTCCGGTTTTAAGCTCGCCCAGCATCTGCTGCCATTTTTTCTGGCGGCGTTGCTGCGGCAGGATCAGCAAAAAATAAAAGATGGCGAAGATGAAAATCAGGGGAGCAAAACCCAGCAGCCCCATCCCGCCGCTTGCCTGCATCGCCAGTAAAGATTGAATAGTCATGAAAGCGGCCATCTTTTGAACGCAAAAGCGCAAACTTCTTGCCTTGCTCCGCGCGGAGCGCACCCGCGCAAAGCTTCAACCGCTGGAGTTCTCGCTAACCGGGGCGGAGATTCTTCAGCTTCGGACAACAACCGGGGAAGCCGAGCTGTCTCTATGGCAGAGACCAGACCTCAGACAGACTACGGGCCTTTCTCCCAAGTCCAATAGAATGACGCACCTTGCGCATCGTGTCAAGGTAGAAGCTAAGGTTGTGAATGGTGTTAAGGACTTGCGCGAGCACTTCATTCGAAGCATAAAGATGACGCAGATAGGCGCGGGAATAACGGGAACATACGCGGCACGGGCAGTTCGGGTCCAGCGCACCCTGGTCGGCGGCGTAGCGGACCTGTTTGATCGAAACCTTCCCTTCTGAGGTGAAAAGCAGCCCGTGGCGGGCGGCGCGGGTGGGGAGAACGCAATCCATCATGTCGATGCCGAGGCTCGCATATTCCACGATTTCGTCCGGCGTGCCGACGCCCATGAGATAACGCGGCTTTTCCGCGGGAAGATGTTGAACCGTGGCTTCGACGATTTCGCGCGTCAGCGAGCGGGGTTCGCCGACGCTGAGGCCGCCAATGGCGTAGCCGGGGAGATCGAGCTCGATGGTGCGTTCGGCGGACTCGCGGCGGAGCGCTGGATCCATGCCACCCTGAACGATGCCGAAAAGAGCCTGGGTGCCTTTGGTTTCTTTCCAAGGCACTTCGTGTTTGTGGTCTTCGAAGTGCCTTTTGCTGCGGGCGGCCCAGCGAAGGGTCAATTCCATCGACTGGCGGACGCGCGACGCATCCGCCGGATATTCCGTGCACTCGTCGAAGGCCATGATGATGTCGGCGCCGAGGCCAATTTGGGCTTCCATCGCGCTTTCTGGGCTGAAGAAATGCGACGAGCCGTCGAGGTGCGAGCGAAAAGTGACGCCGTCCTCGGTAACTTTACGTAGTTCATTGAGGCTGAACACCTGGAATCCGCCGGAGTCGGTGAGAATGGCGCGGTCCCAGGACATGAAACGGTGCAGCCCGCCAAGTTGGCGGACCTGGTTAATGCCAGGGCGAAGATACAGGTGGTAAGTGTTGCCGAGAAGAATTTGAACGCCGAGTTCTTCGAGAACATCCTGTGGGACGCCTTTGACCGTTGCCTGCGTTCCCACGGGCATGAAGACAGGGGTTTCGACCTCGCCGTGAGGCGTGGCCAGGCGTCCAAGGCGCGCCGGGCCCTCAGTCGTTTGAATGCGGAACGGGAGAGACACTGTTGGGATTGTAGCTGAGACCGGTTGTGAGCTCGGCGGGGCCGGAGGGGGCCGGCCCCGCTGCGATGCCGGATTGGCACCGCCGTGGAGGCATACAAAATAGCCCAGGCGTTGATTTGAGGAAGAATTCTCATGGTTTGTTCGGTTTTCGTAACAGGCTCCCGGGCGGATCGGTCCTTTGTTGGGGAGAAAGCGGTATCGGGAGCATCGGCGGCCAGCCTGGCCGGCCATAACCTCGAGAAAAACTACGGCTAAATGAGTTAGTTGCGGCCCGAGAATGCTTTAGCAGGCGGGCGATTTCGGCTTTGCCGCCTGAAACCTCGGGCGGGGCCGCCAGCGCGGCCCCGCTCTCCCCTTATATCGCACCGTTCTCCAGGAGGATTGAACCACCTAAACACGAGAAACGAGTTTTCGTTCACGTACATGATTTTTGTTCGGATTTCGTAACAAGAACCACGAAAACCCAGACAAGGCTACCGAGGCGGCTTTCAGGCAAGGTCGATAATCTCGCCCTGGATCTGGCCCGCTTCGATGCGGAGACGGCCGACCGCAATCGGAAGCTGGAAGCGGCGGGGACCGGCGCTGCCGGGATTGAAGTAAAGCACGCCATTACGACGTTCCTGCTTGGGGATATGGCTGTGTCCGCCGACGACAACGGCGAAACCGGCGGCCTCAGGTTTGAGATCGAGATTCTCCAGAATGTGCAAAACGTAGATGGTTAGTCCATCGACTTCCAAGACGTTGGTCAGGGGAATTTTACCCGCCCAATCGCCGCGATCGCAGTTGCCGCGAACGGCGATGACAGGGGCGATGGTTTCGAGTTCAGTCAGGATGGCAGGATCGCCGATATCGCCGGCGTGGATGATGTAGTCGGATCCGCGAAGCGCAGCTATGGCTTCGGGGCGCAGCAGCCCGTGAGTGTCGGAGATGACGCCGATGAGCATGTCAGACAATTGTAGTATAATGTCTGACATGGCGACCGATCGAATTACTGTGCGGCTCCCAAAGGCTCTGACCGAGCGACTGCGCAAACGCTCCGCGGTTACGGGGGATAACGAATCTGAGATGGTGCGGAAGGCCCTTGAGAACTTCCTGAATCAGCGCTCCAGGCAACGTTCCGCCTACGATCTTGCCGTCGAGTCTGGGATTATTGGAATGGCCAAGAACTTACCGAAGGACTTGAGCACTAACCCGCGACACTTCAAGGGGTTCGGCGAGAAAAAATGAGGCGAGTTCTGGTCGACACCGGTCCGATCATCGCCATTCTCAACCCGCGTGATCAATATCATCAACTGTGTGTAGAAACTCTTAGAGATCTTCCCGGGCCTCTGTTCACCTGCTGGCCGGCAATCACCGAAGCTGCATGGCTGCTTCGGCGGGACGCAAAGGCTATTTCAGGGCTGCTCAATAGCCTACACACGGGATTTCTGAATCTTCTTGCGCTTACCGCGGATGACGCGAAGCCCATGGCTGCAATTATGGAGAAGTACCACGACATACGAATCCAGCTAGCGGACTCTGCGCTGGTTCACATTGCGATTCGTGACGGAGTGGATACGATCTTTACCCTCGATCAGCGGGATTTTTCGGTGTATCGGCTGCCCAAGGGCAAGGCATTTCGGCTCGTGCCATAAGCTGACAGAACCTCTGAAGTTTCCGATGAGCATTACAGCGTCGTTTTTTTCTCGGCTATCAGGTTCTTGATCTTTTCAACGAACTCCGCGGTCCCCATGTCTTCGGTCTTTTCTTTGCCGCGGGTGCGGACGTTGACCTTGCCGGCTTCAGCTTCTTTGTCTCCAACAACTAACAAGAACGGCACTTTCTGCAACGCGTGCTCGCGAATCTTGGCGTTCATTTTTTCGTTGCGCGCATCTACTTCCACGCGAACGCCCGCAGCTTTGAGTTGAAGGGCGACTTTGTTGGCGTATTCAACATGGCGCTCTGCGATCGGAATAACGACGGTCTGCACTGGCGAAAGCCAGACGGGAAACGCTCCGGCATAGTGCTCGATCAGCACGCCGAAGAACCGTTCAACCGAACCGTACAGCGCGCGATGCACCATGACCGGTTGCTTGCGCGAGCCGTCTTCGGCCACGTATTCGAGACCGAAGCGGCCGGGTAGATTGAAATCGAATTGAACCGTCGAAAGCTGCCACAGGCGGCCGATGGCGTCGACCAGCTTGATATCGATTTTGGGCCCGTAGAATGCACCTTCACCCGGAATAGTTTTGTACTCAATCCCGCGCTTTTTGAGAACATTCTCCAGCTTCGCCGTGGCGTTATTCCAATCTTCCTCTTTGCCCACAAAGTTCGCTTTGTCGGCGGGATTCCAGACGGAAAGTTCGGTCTGAAATTGGTCGAAGCCGAAATCTTTGAGCACGTCGACCGCGAACTCGAGGCAGGCTTCGATCTCGCCTTCAATCTGTTCGGGCGTGCAGAAGATGTGGGCGTCATCCTGGGTGAAGCCGCGGACGCGCATGAGACCGTGCATGACGCCGGAGCGCTCGTAACGATAAACCGTGCCGAGCTCGCCGAGGCGCACTGGCAGATCGCGATACGACTTGAGCGAGTCTTTGTAAATAAGAATGTGTCCCGGGCAATTCATGGGCTTGAGACGATATTCAGCGTCGTCGAGCTCCATGGCGTCAAACATATTCTGCGAGTAGTAGCCCTCATGGCCAGAGGTCTGCCAAAGCTGGCGGCGCATGACGTGCGGCGTGTAAACGAGTGCGTATCCGCGCTTGAGATATTCGTTGCGCATCCAATCTTCCATCTCTTTGCGGATGATCCCGCCCTTGGGATGCCAGAAGATCAGGCCGGGGCCGGCGAGCTCCTGAATCGAAAACAAGTCCAGCTGCTGGCCAATGACGCGATGGTCGCGCTTTTTGGCTTCTTCCTGGCGATGGATGTAGTCGTCCAGATCTTTTTTCGAGAAAAACGACGTGCCGTAGATACGCTGCAGCTGGGGATTTTTTTCGTCGCCCAGCCAGTACGCCCCGGCAATGTTCAGCAGCTTAAAAGCTTTAATTTTTCCGGTCGACGGAATGTGCGGGCCGCGGCAGAAGTCGGTGAACTTGCCGGTGCGGTAGATGGAAATGTTTTCATCGGGCTTGGTGAATTGCTCAATGAAGTGGCACTTCATGAAGTCGCCGTCGTCCTTGAATTCCTTCAAACCTTCTTCGCGTGGCAGAAATTCGCGGGCGTAGGGAATGTTCTGCTGCACCAGTTCCTGCATCTTCTTCTCGATTTTTTCCAGGTCTTCCGGGGTGAACGGAGTTGGCCGGTAGAAGTCGTAAAAGAATCCATTCTCGGTCGCCGGACCGTGGCCGAGTTTGGTCTCGGGAAACAGCTCGAGCACCGCGGCAGCGAGCAAGTGCGCGGAGGAATGGCGATAAACGTTGAGTGCCTCAGGATCTTTGTCGGTAAGGATGCGCAGATCCGTGTCTTTTTCGAGCGGACGAGCGAGGTCGATCAGATCACCGTTGGTTTTCGCCGCTAGCGCCGCATCGGCCAGACGTGGGCTGATCGATCTGGCAACGTCGAGCGCAGTGGTGCCCTTGGCGACTTCCTTGCTGCTCCCATCGGGGAGCTTGATATGAATGTTCTCCGACATAAACGTTGAATATCAAGTATAGAACACGTAGGGGTGGACGCCCTCGTCCGCCCTGGCCGAGCGAAGCTCGGCAGGACGATCAGCAGTACGGGCGAACGGCGCTCGCCAAGACAACCGAGGCGGCTGTCTCCGCGTGATTCCTACCAACCCACCTTCTGCCCCTTATTTTGCTCGTCCAGCCACTTCTTCAGCGGCGCAAAATAATCCAAAATCGCCGTCGCATCCATTTCGCGCTGGCCAGTCAGCACTTCGAGTTCATCGGGCCACGGCTTGCTGGTGCCCATTTCGAGCATCTTATTGAACCTTGCGCCTGCAGCTTTCGAGTTGTAAAAAGAACAGCGGTTCAGCGGGCCGGTGTATCCCGACTCTTTGCACAGCGCGCGGTAGAACTGGAACTCCAGAATGTCAGCAAGGAAATAACGCATGTACGGAACGTTTCCGGCAACGTGATATTTCGCTCCGGGATCGAAATCGGCTTCGCTCCGCGCAACCGGTGGCGCAACGCCTTGATACTTCAACCGCAGGTCCCACCAGCCTTGGTTGTAGTCTTCAGGTTTGATTTCGCCCGAAAAAACCTTCCACCGCCATTGATCAATCACTAAGCCGAACGGCAGGAATGCCACTTTCTCCAGCGCGCGGTGCAACAAAAGTGGGATGTCGCTATCAGGGGAGGGAAGCTGATCGATGAATCCGAGCTGTTTCAGATATTCTGGCGTAATGGATAATGCGATAGTGTCCCCGATGGCTTCGTGAAAGCCGTCATTGGCGCCGTTTTCAAAGAGAAATGGCTGGCCCTTATAGGCACGCTGGTACATGTTGTGTCCGAGTTCGTGATGAATGGTAACGAAGTCTTCATCGCGAACCTGAATGCACATTTTGATGCGGAGGTCGTCCTGATTATCGATGTCCCACGCGCTGGCGTGGCACACCACTTCGCGGTCGGCGGGCTTGGTAAATAACGAGCGTTGCCAAAAAGTTTCGGGCAGCGGCGCAAAGCCGAGCGATTTATAAAAATTCTCTCCGTAACGCACCATCCCCTTGGGATCGACGTTCTTGGATTTCAGAATTTCGGTAACGTCGTAGCCCCGGCTGCTCGCCGGCAGGCCGAGGATAGGGAAAATTCCTTCCCACTCCTGCGCCCAGGGATTGCCCAACAAATGCGCGGGGATCGGGCCGTCAGGAGGTACGACCTGCGGTCCGTATTTCTTCACCAGCTGCGCGCGGACGTAGGTGTAGAGCGAAAGATAAAGTGGCCGCACCTGGTTCCACAGTCGCTCGAGTTCCGCGCTGAACTGCTCAGGCGTCATATCGTAGCCGGCACGCCAGAGAGCGCCGGTGTCTTTGTATCCGAGTTCGCGCGCGCCCTGGTTGGATAGTTCTACAAAGCGGCCATAGCGCTGGCGCATGGGCGCGCCGACTTTGTGCCAGCCGAGCCAAACATCTTTAAGCTCATTGGGATCGCGACTGGTTTCCATGATGGTTTCAATCGCGGTAATGTCGAGGCAGTCATCGGGCTTGCGGCAATACTTGCCTTTGCCGTAGTCGCCGTCGAGTGAGACGCCGATCTGCGTCATCTCTTTGCGCAGCGCCGGATCTTTCGGCGTGGGCGCGGTGAGAGAAAGTTTGAGCAACAGGAATTTTCTCGCCAGCTCGGGCGGCATCTGCAGCTTCTCAAAACGCTTGGCTTGATCGATCAACTCTTCGGTAATGGCGGTCTGCTGTTCCTGCGCATCGGCGGACAGGGACTCGGTGTCATCGGTGATGAAATTCTCTTCCACCCACGTCGCCCGATTGGTTTTGACGCTGAGGTCGTTCAGTTGAACCTGGGCCTGCTTGATGAATTGTTCAGCTTCGGCCACGGTTTGCGCCGAGGCGGAAAATGACGATATTGCGATTAAGGCGAATAATCCCAAGACCAGCCAACGCATTTTCATGAAATTGCTCCCGGAGCATTATGAAGGAGAGCATGACAAATTGTCAGTGGGCGAGAAAATCGTCCGACCAGCTCGCCGGTCGCGCTGTCTATTTTCATCCGGCAAGGCGTATCCTGAGCGCCTCGGCATGCGTAGATAGAGTTATGAGTGCACAGATGGATCCCGGAATGACCGGCAAGTTCGAGGCGCGCTATGTCGCGTTTCTTGAAACCATCAGCCATTTGCGGCCCAGTTTGCATCGTTACTGCGCGCGCATGACCGGGTCGGTCACCGACGGCGAAGATATTGTTCAGGAAGCGCTGTTCGAAGCCTACCGCAAGCTCGACAAGTTTGATGAGACCCGGCCGCTGTCGCCTTGGCTGTTTCGCATCGCCCACAATCGCTCCATTGATTTTCTGCGCCGCCGCGGAGTTCGCCAGGAAACTGAAACCGCCGCGATGGAACCCGATGTAGTCGAACCCGCACAGCTTTCCAGTCCGCCGGTCGGCCGTGCCGTCGAGCATCTGGTGCTGGCGCTGCCTCCCATGGAGCGTGCATGCGTGCTGCTGAAAGACGTCTTTGACTACACCCTCGAAGAAACCGCTGAGCTGGTCGACTCGACCGTCGGAGGCGTCAAAGCAGCACTAAATCGCGGCCGAACGAAACTCGCAAAATTCGCCGCTCCATCGGCGCAAAAGCCAGCCGTTGATCCTGAACTGGTGCAGCTATCGCGACTTTATGTGGAGCGCTTCAATCGCCGCGATTGGGACGGCCTGCGCGAACTGATCAGCGCCGACGCGCGCCTAACTGTTGCTGACCGCTTCCGCGGACGCATGGATGAGTCCGGCTACTTTGGCGTTTACTCTCGCTGGCCGCAGCCGTTGTGGCTGGCCACGGGCGAAGTGGATGGCCGGCCGGCGATCATCATTCATGGCCAAAGCGCCGAGGGATGGGTTCCGCACGCATTCATGACCTTCGAAATCGAGAACCATCATGTGGCTCGCGTCAAAGACTACATACACTGTCCATGGGTTTTGTCCGCCGCCAGCGAGATCGTCATTGATCCTTTCTAGAAAGGCGGGGTGTTTCATGTGCGGCCGAATCTACCTTTGAATATTGCGGACAAATTTTTCCCAAGCCACGTATCCCGACCCTCGCCGCATCCGTAATACAAGGTGAAAGGCAAAAGGCGGCTCCAGCAAAAAAGAGTTAGCCGCCAGGAGGTAGGCCATGTGCCCATTTTGCATATCAACCTTAGGGTTAATGATTGCCGGTACCGTCTCAACCGGCGGCTTGGCCGCGTTGGCCATGCAGATTTCGCGCAAGAAAACCATCAGCAACGACGCCATTGCAAATCCAAATGAAAGGAACAATTCCAATGTCCAGCACAACTAACCAACCGAAGAAGATCGACCTGAGCAAGATGAAGACGCCGCCGGTGGTCTCGCCCGAGCAGTGGGAGGCGGCGCGCCAACAGATGCTGGTAAAAGAAAAAGCTTTTACCCGCTCCCGCGATGCCCTGGCCGCCGAGCGCCGCCGCATGCCCTGGACGCTGGTTGATAAGAATTACGAGTTCGACGGGCCTAATGGCAAAGTCAGCCTGCTCGATCTATTCGAGGGCCGTCCGCAACTGGTCCTCTACCGCGCGTTCTTCGAGCCCGGCGTGTTCGGCTGGCCCGACCACGCCTGCCGTGGCTGCTCGATGGGCGCCGATCAGGTCTCGAACCTGATCCACTTGAACCAGCGCGACACCACTCTTGTCTACGCTTCACGCGCTCCGCAAGCCGACATTGCGCGCCTGAAAAAGCGTATGGGCTGGGAGCAGATCCCTTGGTACACCATCACCGACAGCTTCGACAAAGATTTCGGCGTCGACGAATGGCACGGCCACAACGTCTTCTTCCGCGATGGCGACAAAATCTATCGCACGTATTTCATCAACAATCGCGGCGACGAAGCCATGGGAAGCGTATGGAACTATCTCGATCTGACCCCACTCGGACGTCAGGAGACGTGGGAAGAATCACCCGAGGGTTATCCGCAATCAGCGCCGTATAAATGGTGGAACTGGCACGACAACTACGATGCCGAAGCTGCGCCCAACGCGAAATGGGTCGATATCACTACCGATCCCGCAGGGGCTGCCCGAAGACGCGCCGAAGAAGAAAAAGCCAGCTAGGAAGCATCGGAAGCGGACGGTTGGTCGTACAGCGCTTCCATCGCGGCCATCACCTTGTTTGACAACGACTCCATGTCACGAGTCGTAAGGCCAGCTGTTGGAATCGGCTCGCCCACGCGCATCTCGAGCGGCTGCGACTTGATGTGATACGTGTTCATCGGCAACAAATCGAAGGTCCCGATCAACGCCACCGGCACGATATCGACCTGCGCTTTAATCGCCAGAAAAAATGCACCCGGCATGAACGGCTTAATCTCGCCATCCGGCGTGCGTCCACCCTCGGGGAAAATCACCAGCGGCGTTCCTGCTTTCAGGTCCTTCACCGCGGTGCGGATGTTGCCCGCCGACCGCGATGGAGCCTGCTGATTAATACATATCTGCCCCGACCGCTTCAAATGCCATCCGATCACCGGATACGACAGCAATTCGCTCTTGAACACAATGCGAAATTGAAATGGCAAGTGAACATAAAGAACTGGAATATCCAGCGCCGATGCGTGATTCACCGCGTACACGTGCACCTTCGACGTATCGATTTTGTTCAGGCCGGTGACGGTCACCGGCGATTGAATCGTCCCCATGATGCAGCGCGACCAGATCCGCGCAGAATCATGCAGGATGCGTTCCTTATCTCCGAAGAATGACGCGATCAGCGCAATCGGGCCCAGCACCACGCTGTACAGCCAAATCAGCGGATCGAAAATCAGATAAGATCGCAGGCGGCTGGCCCAGCCATGTTGCTTTTTCACCACGACCTGCGCAGTCAGATGCTCGCCACGGGATGCTGTTTCGGCGCTCGGCCTCCGCACTTCGCCAGCCCGGATTGGACTATCGACTGCGATCGCTAAACCTCCACTCCCACTCCCACAGCTAAGATGCGCATGGCCTCGCCAACGACGTAAATCGATCCCGTTACCAGAATCACATCTTTCGGCCCCGCAATTTCGGCCGCGCGGCGCAGCGCCGCGATCATGTCGGGCGCGTCTTCGATCTCGGTCGCAACCCGCGTGGAAGCTTCGCGAATCTCGGCAGTGGTTGCGGAACGCGGATTATCCGCGTGGGTGGCGATGACGCGATCAGCCAATGGAAATAGAACTTCACTCATTTCGCGGATCGCCTTATCGCGCAACACGCCAAAGACCACGATCAACCGCCGATCCCCGTACACAGCCGACAACGTTGAACGCAGCGCCCAGACTCCGGCTGGATTGTGCGCCACGTCAAACACATAATCCGGACCGTCCGCCGCAAAACGACGCACCTCAAATCGTCCCGGCCAGCGTGTGGCACGCACACCTTGCTCGATCGATTCAGCCGTAACGGCGAATCCCTGTTTGCTCAACTCCACTGCCGTAGCAATGGCAAGCGCAACATTTCTCAGCTGATGCCGGCCCACCAGCGGAGTTTCCACCAGAATCTCGCGATCCATCACCTGCAGCGGGTAACGCTGCACTGGTCCCAACTCACCACGCACCAGGTAATCCGCGCTGGCCGGCGAAACCGGCGGTACATACGGCACGGCGCTCACGCCTTTTGCGCCGAGGGAAAGAATCGTATTGCCAATCACGTCGTTTGCCAGCGGCGTTTGCGGCAGAGTAGCCACAACTCCGTTCGCGCGAATGATGCCTGCTTTTTCCCGCGCAATCTCCCCAACCGTCTCGCCGAGGAATGCCTGATGATCCAGGGCAATATCGGTGATCACAGAAACGCGCGGCTCAACCACGTTGGTGGCATCCAGCCGGCCGCCCATCCCGACTTCAAGCACCGCAATCTCCACCCGGCTGCGCGCGAAATGTTCGAAAGCAATCGCCGTCAGCATCTCAAAAAAACTGGGATGCCAGGGCAACTCACCCTCTTCAACCAGGCGCTCGGCCGTGCGATCGACTACATCGTGAAGCTGCGCAAAATCGTCATCACCCATCGCCGCGCCACCGATGCGGACCCGCTCATTAATACGCACTAGGTGCGGCGAGGTGTATAAACCGGTTTTCAGCCCCGAAGCCTGCAGAATCGCCGCCAGCGTCGCCGCCGTCGAACCCTTGCCGTTCGTCCCGGCAATCAACACGCTCGGGAAGCGTCGCTCGGGATTTCCAAGCGCCGCCAGCAACACCCGCATATACTTCAGATCGAACTTATGCGAGGGCGCCTGGGCCAGTTCGTGGCCCAGCGCATACATGCTCGCTACTGCGGTTTCATAAGACATTGCAGTCCATTCTTAGTTTAACGGCTTGGCGCGCTCAGACTCCACAAGCGGCATTCGGCTGACGCAGATAAGCAGCGAACGGCAATCCGCGCCACTCTAGTGAATGTGAGGTAGAGCATTGTCCAAGTGGCATTGGACAACAACCCGCCCGATCCCTGGGATCTGTTTAATGCGGGGACGGGCTCGTGGTGGAAGACTGTGCCGCGCAGGCGTAGTCGCCGTTGCTGTTTATCGTCTTGATCTTGAACGGATACTTTTTCCAATAATCGGCCGCACTGACGTCGGGCTTCGCGCTCGCCGGAATGATCACGTCAAACCACACCGCCCCATCGCTCACCGTAAATCCTTGCCAGTTGCCCCAAACGTCCTTGTCAGTGGCGCCGAGAATGCTGCAACGAACCCCCTTGTCGAAGACTTTATCGAAGTGCGCCAGCAGTTGCTGCGCACTGCGCACGCGAACGCGCCTGTGATTCAGACTCGTCGACATCGGATAATCGACCATGCCAGCAATCGCCTGTCTGTCATTCTTCTGCATCGCCGATTGCAGATTATGAAAAAAGTCGATCGCGCCAGAACATTCCGGGCGGGTTGAGGCATCGACCTGAGTGCAGTTTCCAGTTTGCGCCGTGGCGGCGAAAGGCAACGCAAACAGAGCGATGGGCAAAATCCATTTTGCAGCCATAACCAATCGCAGGCTAAGCCGCTGGCGCGGCCATAAACTCCAGCGCACGCGCAATGTAAGGCTTCAACTCTTTGCGGGGAACCACCGCGTCAAGCATGCCGTGGTCGAGCAGGAATTCGCTGCGCTGAAAACCCGGCGGCAGTTTTTGCCGGATCGTCTGCTCAATCACGCGGGGCCCGGCGAATCCAATCAGCGCCCCCGGTTCGGCAATGTTCAGATCGCCCAGCATGGCAAAAGACGCGGTCACGCCTCCAGTCGTGGGATCGGTGAGCACTGAGACATACGGCACCTTCACATCGTCGAGCCGCGCCAGCGCCGCGGAAATTTTAGCCAGTTGCATCAGGCTGATCGCGCCTTCCATCATGCGCGCGCCGCCGGAAGCGGAAACAATAATGATTGGTAATTTCTTCTCGACCGCCTCCTCAATCGCCGCCGTGATCGCTTCGCCGACCACCGCACCCATGCTGCCGCCGATGAAGGAATACTCCATGGCGCTCACAATCACCGGCCGGCCATTCAATTTGCCGCGCGCGTTGATGACCGCGTCTTTCAGGCCAGTCTCTGCCTGCGCCTGCTGCAGGCGCGAACGATAGGCCTTCAGGTCGACGAATTTCAGCGGGTCAGTGGAGACCAGATTGTTGCTGAAGGTTTCATACTTCCCGTCATCGAGGAGAAATGCCAGCCGCGTGCGCGCGTCGATGCGAAAATGCTTGCCGCACTTCGGGCACACATTGAAATTTTCATCCAGATCTTTTTTCCAGATGATCTGCCGGCAGCCTTCGCACTTGACCCATAATCCTTCAGTGCGAACTTTTTTCTCGCCCGAGGCATCGACATCGCCGGATTGTCGCCGGAACCAAGCCATCAGTACTCAATCCCTCGCTGCGCCAGCACGCCTTTTTCATAAGCGTGCTTCACTTGCCGCATTTCGGTAACTGTGTCAGCGAGTTCCACAATTGTCGGATGTGCGTTGCGTCCCGTCAAGATCACGTGCACCATCTCGGGTTTGGCTTTCAGACCCGCCGCCACTTTATCAGGATCAAGCATGCCATAAGAAATCGCATAGTTGATCTCATCGAGAATCACCAAATCCCACTCGCCAGACTTGATCGCCTGCTCAGCTTCCGCCCACGCCTCTTCCACCATGCGCACGTCTTCCGGATCGGGTTTCTCATTGCCGACCTTTACGAAGCCGCGCCCCATCTGCTTCATGATGAACTTGTCGCCAAAGGCTTTCACCGCGTCGAGTTCGCCGTAGTGCCACGAGCCTTTGAGAAATTGCAGCATCAGCACCTTCATGCCCTGCCCCACCGCGCGCAATGCCGTGCCCATGGCCGCGGTGGTCTTGCCCTTGCCCGGGCCGGTGTTGACGATGATCAGACCGCGGCGAACATCTTCCATAAGCGGAATGGTGATTGTACCTTGTTCCGCCGCCAGGAGTGTGGAACCGTATAATGCACGTCATGCCGAGTGTTGCGGCTCGATTCCGCTGGCTATATGAACCGCAGCATGGCCCGCCGGATCGCTTCATCCCGCGCTGGCTCTTCCTGCGCGCGTTGGGCTTGATTTACTTTTCTGCCTTCTATTCGCTGGTCTTCCAGATTCGCGGACTGATTGGCCCCAACGGAATTCTGCCCGCCGGCGAATACCTGCAGGCCGTCGAGCACTCGCTTGGCCACTGGCAACGCCTATGGTATGCCCCGACCGTGCTGTGGTGGTCAAGCAGTTCGAGCGTCCTGACCGCTCTGTGCTGGGTCGGCATGATCGCTTCCCTGCTGCTGGTGCTGAATCTCTGGCCACGCGGCATGCTGGCAATTTGTTTTGTCTGCTTTCTTTCGTTTATTGCGGCAGCTGGGGATTTCTCCAGCTATCAATCGGATGGCATGTTGCTCGAAGCGGGCTTTATTTCTTTGTTTTTTGCGCCGCCGGGCCTCCGGCCCGGATTGGCGCGCGCACATCCCGCTTCCCGCGCAAGCTTGTTTCTGTTGCTCTGGGAGTGGTTCCGCATCTACTTTCAGTCGGGCGCAGTCAAGCTCCTCAGCGGCGATCCGCAATGGCGCAACTTCACCGCCATGGACGAGTACTATCAGAACGGCCCGTTGCCCACTTGGGTCGGCTGGTATGTGCAGCATCTGCCGCACTGGTTTCATGCCGGCACGGTTTACGCCACGCTGGCCCTCGAGCTCGGCCTCGTTTGGATGATGTTTCTTCCCCGTCGCTGGCGGATCGTCTGTTTCTTTATCGTGACCCCCTGGCAGATCGGCGTGATCCTGACAGCGAACTATACATTTTTGAATTATCTGGTGCTCTCGCTAGGCGTGTTGTTGCTCGACGATCGCTTCCTGCTGTCGGTTCGGCCGTCAAAGTGGAAACTGGCTACATCTGCGCCATCCGATCAAACTGTCTCCGCAACGGGCGCCAGCCGACTGCCAGAGTTTCAGCGCGCCTGGCGAACCCTCAAGCTTTCGCTCAGCACCTTTTTTCTGCTCTGGGTCGCCTACGCAACCACCGCCGAACTGATCTGGATGTTCACCCGGATTCCGATCCCAACCGCTCCGGTGGCCATTCTCGATCCATTCCGCATCGCCAACCAGTATGGCCTTTTCGCCGTCATGACCCGCGGCCGCTACGAAATCGAATTCCAGGGATCGATGGACGGCCAAAATTGGGTACCATACCCATTCCGCTACAAGCCGCAAGCTCTGAGTGAGGCGCCGCGAATCTACGCCCCTTACCAGCCGCGCTTTGACTGGAACCTCTGGTTCGCGTCGCTGGGCTCATGGCGCCAATATCCGATTGTGCCCAACACCGAGTTGCGCTTGCTCGCCAATGACAAAGATGTGCTCGCGCTTTTCGCCGGCAATCCTTTCAGCCAGTCGCCGCCACGGCAGATTCGCGTTCTGCTCTGGCAATATTGGTTCACCAGCATGGCAGAAAAACGCCAGACCGGGATGTGGTGGCGCCGCCAGTTGCTTGGCCTGTATGGTCCCACGCTCGAGCAGGCGGACGATGGCACAATCAAATCGCTGGAAATGCCTGACGTGCAGCCGAGAGAGTGACAGACACGGCCTAAATCGACCGCCAAGTCCTTTGTTTTCTATATTTTGCATACTTAAGTCCTTTATTATCAATATTTTACATCGATATGGTGCCATATTATAAGTCGTAAGTCCTTTAGAAACCATATTTTGCAAAAATCGCCCACGGGCATTCGATAACCCTTCAACCGTGTCACAATGGTCTCAGCCCATGGCAAAACCCCGAGCCTGCGTAGTCGGTTCCGGTCCCAACGGACTGGCTGCAGCCATCGTGCTTGCCCAAGCCGGACTGCCGGTTGAGGTCTTCGAAGCCGAACCAATCCCTGGCGGAGCCGCGCGCACCATGGAGCTGACCCTCCCTGGTTTTCTGCATGACTTTGGATCGGCGGTGCATCCGTTCGCCGCGGGCTCGCCATTTTTCTCTTCCCTGCCGCTCGAAAAATTTGGCCTCGAATGGATTCACTCCCCGGCCCCGGTCGCGCATCCGCTCGATGACGGCAGCGCGGTTGTATTGGAGCAGGACCTGGCCAATGCCGAGGTCTCGCTCGGCGCTGACGGCGGCGCATGGGGAAATCTGGTCGGGCCATTCGCCGACCATTGGCCCGAATTTGCCCGCGAAGCGTTTCGGCCGCAACCGTCCATCCCCGCGCATCCCCTTCTGATGGTGCGTTTTGGCTGGGATGCGCTGCTTTCGGCCAAGAGCATTGCGCGCCGCTTCTCGAGCCAGCGCACGCGCGCCTTGTTTGCCGGCCTCGCCGCACACTCATTCCTTGCCCTTGACGAAGCCTTAAGCGGGGCATTTGGCCTGATGCTCGCCATCTCCGCTCATGCCGTCGGCTGGCCAATCCCCCGCGGCGGCGCGCAATCGCTCACCAACGCGCTTTGCCGCTACCTCGAGTCGCTCGGCGGCACGCTGGAAACCTCATCGCGGGTTGACTCGCTGGCCGACGTAGCCGATTACGACCTTATTCTCTGTGACGTAACGCCGCGTCAACTGTTGCAGATCGGCGCCGGGCAGTTCTCCGCGGGCTATAAGCGTGAGATGGCGAGGTTCCGCTACGGCCCGGGCGTATTCAAAGTTGACTTTGCCCTCAGCCAGCCGATTCCGTGGAAAGCTGCGGACTGCCTGCGCGCCGCGACCGTCCACATTGGCGGAAGCTTCGAGCAGATCGCTGAGAGTGAAAAAGCCGTTCGCAATGGACGAACCGCAGACCAGCCGTTTCTAATCCTGGCCCAACCAACCCTCTTCGATCCCTCCCGCGCACCAGCCGGCAAGCACATCGCCTGGGCTTACTGCCACGTCCCGAATGGATCGACAGCCGACATGCTGCCAAACATCGAAAGTCAGATCGAACGCTTCGCTCCGGGCTTCCGCGGCTGCATTCTCGCGCGCCGCACGTTTTCGCCCGCCCAGCTTCAATCCATGGATGCTAATCTCGTCGGCGGCGACGTCGCCGGCGGCGCAATGGACATCCATCAATTCTTGTTTCGACCGTCGCGCCAGCACTACGCGACATCGGCGAAGAACATTTTTATCTGTTCCGCTTCCACTCCGCCCGGCGGTGGCGTGCATGGCATGTCCGGATTCCACGCCGCCAAGCAGGCACTTTCTCAATTGCATTCCAACAAATGAAAAAAGTGAACTCGCTGAAACCCGCGCCGTTCGCTTTCGGGACGGATTCTGTTCTAGATTCGTAACACTCCACCGAAACATCTTGATTTCACTTGGTTCACTTGTTAGCGTGAGAGTCCATCACGGGCCAGCAGTGTTCTCAGGATCACAGGGTTAGGTTTCTACCCGAGGCGACGGGCCTCAGAAAATTCCCGGGGTAGCGCTTCCCTGCACTTCTTCCCACTCAATCCGGCCCGCTAAGGAGAAGATATGTCCGATCCGAAGGTATTTTCGCTTACAGCCAGCGAACGCGAGCCACTCGCGGGCGCAAAAGAAATAGGTCCGGCAAAATCCACAGAAATGGTCGACGTCACCATTCGCCTGCGCCGCAAAGACAAAAAGCCGGTCATGTCCGCAACCGAATTCACCAAACCCATTCACGAACGCACCCACCTGACTCGCCACCAATTCGAGCAGCAGCACGGCGCGGACCCGGCAAGCATCGCTCGCATTGAGGCCTTCGCCAACGAACACAAACTTACCGTCAAAGAAAAAAGCGCGGCCCGCCGCACTGTGATTCTTTCCGGCACAGTGGCTGCAGTCAGCCACGCCTTTGGCGTGCAACTGAAGGAATATCAATACAAAAACATCACCTATCGCGGACGCACCGGCACCGTGCAACTGCCGGCCGATCTGCAGGACATTGTCGAAGGCGTCTTTGGCTTGGATAACCGGCCGCAAGCCAAACCGCATTTCCGGCGGCGTCCCAGCAAAACCAGCGCCCAGGCGGAAACTTCACTCCAGTACACGCCGCCCGAAGTGGCGGCGATCTATAACTTTCCAACCAATCAGGATGGCACCGGGCAAACCATTGCGCTGATCGAACTCGGCGGCGGATACACCCCGACCGATCTGACCAATTACTGGAAGCAACTGAAACTCACAAAGACGCCAGCCGTTTCCGCAGTTTCCATCGGCAATGGCAGCAACAAGCCAACTGGAGATCCCAACAGCGCCGATGGCGAAGTCCTTCTCGACATCGAGGTCTGTGGATCGATTGCGCCCGGGGCCAAAATCGTCGTCTACTTTGCCGAGAACACCGACGCCGGCTTCCTGAACGCCATCACCACCGCAGTTCACGACAGCACCAACAATCCAACCATTGTTTCGATCAGTTGGGGTGGACCGGAATCAGCCTGGACGCAGCAGGCCATGACCTCCATGGACGAGGCTTTTCAATCCGCCGCGGCCATGGGCGTAACCGTCTGCATCGCGGCCGGCGACAACGGTTCCACCGACGGAGTGGATGACGGCCAATACCACGTCGACTTTCCCTCTTCGAGTCCCAACGTGCTCTCCTGTGGCGGAACAAAATTGGTCGGTTCGGGGAATACCATCACCAGCGAAACCGTTTGGAACGAACTGCCGAATAACGAAGGCGCAACCGGCGGCGGATTCAGCACCGTCTTTCCGCTTCCCGCGTATCAGACCGCAGCCGGCCTGCCGCCCGGCTCTTACAAGCTGGCAAATGCCGGTCGTGGCGTGCCCGACGTTGCCGGTAATGCCGACCCCACCACCGGTTACGTTACCCTGACCGACGGGCAGCAAGGCGTAGTCGGCGGCACCAGCGCGGTGGCGCCGTTATGGGCCGCTTTGCTCGCGCTCATCAACCAGAACAACAACGGCAAAGGTGCGGGATTTATCAACCCGCTGCTTTACCAGAACACAGCTGGAGCTCCGGCGGAAACTAACGACATCAAAACCGGCAACAATGGCTTGCCGACCAAGCCCGAATTCGGAGCGCTGACCGGCTGGGACGCTTGCACCGGAATCGGCTCGCCGATCGGGACAGGCGTCGAGGCCGCGTTGAATAAGCCTTCTGCCCAAGGCCAGGTTGCATAGATCAAAATTACGGATCTACCTGCCATGGGGG
>DASVWZ010000182.1:0-2638 GCA_036392935.1 Terriglobales bacterium
CGTCAGGAGAGGACGAAGTTGCAGACGCCGCTTCCTCCGCGGCTGGAAGCGACCACGGGGCGGTAGCGGAGCGACTCGACCACCTCGAACGCCTGATGCAAGAAATGAACGACCGCCTCAAAACGATCGAGACGCGCCTCCTACCCGCAAAGGAGTAAGACTCTGTCGTAGAAATAAAGTTGGGTGGGCCGAATTCATTCAACACCCGTGCCCCATAGGGATGAACACGGCTTCTGCGGATTCGGGCGTGGTCCTCCGGAAAGCCCCAGGGTAGCGGGCCCCGCGGTTACGGGGATGCCAAGAAATTGGGGTGACGGGTGCACCCCAAGAAAGTGATGAGTCATGCGGCTCTACGTTCCGTTCTGTGTTCCGTTCTGCGTTCCCAGAAGTCCTGAAAGCGACCACTGAGCTTGGCACAACGGAGAGCGATGATGGCGTTGGAGCCAGGGACAGTCCAGTGCATCCCGGCGCGTTTGAGACGTGTGCCGATGGCCACTTTGCACCCAGCCTCCACCACTCCCGTGGAAGTACATAAACCTTGAGCGTGGAACTCCGGATAGCGCATGCGTTCTCGGTTAGTCTGGAAATAATGGAGGCAGCGGCGGGCCTCTTCAGAACGAGATACCTGGCGCCGGATGGCGGTGAGTAGCGCCCGGAATTTTCCGGTGTCGAGTTCTTCTTTCCGGCGTTCTGCCCACTGAGCAGCTCGTGGGTTGTTGGGACCGTAGAGTTCTTTTCCCAGATCGCTCAGGTGCTGCTTGGCATGATAGCGGTCGACGATCTGCGTGGCATCCGGAAATTGATCGTCGGCGATGTTCCAAATCCAAAGAGCCCCATCTCCGAGCACGACTCGGCGTGGCGCTTGGCAGAAGCGGCGGCGCGTGGCTTCGCGCCAGGCGCGTTGGGAAAAGGGAGAACGTCCCACAGCGGTATCCAACACCCAGGCACTCTCCAAGGCCGCTGAATAGCTGACCGATCCTTCATCGCGGATGGGAGTGCCTTCTGCATCGAGCGATTCCGCGCTCCAAATGGTGCAGAGTTTCACCTCGCCGGTTTTGGCCGATCCATCTGGCTGCTTGCCGATACGGCCGGCGAGTGCCTCTGCGCGTAAAGGAATCCCTGTTCCATCCATACCGAGATACAGAGTCTGCGGCAGAGGAAGAGAATCCAAAGGTTCGGTGTGCACGCGTTCATCTTCAGCGAGCTCTTTTCCTAGAGCTTCTGCGGTTCTTTCCACCTGCTGGGCATCCACCGCCACGCCCGCCAGTTCCTGCAACAACTCACGGCCTTCCTGAAAGCTGACCATGGCCCCCACGGTGCCCATCATGCGTGTGAGTGCAGGAGACTGGGAGGTGTTTTCTATCCCCAGATGTTGATCACGAGGATAGAAGCCGTGGCCGCACCTGGAGCAATGATAGTAGGCACGTTCCAGTCGCAAAGGGCCCAGTACGCTTACGAAGTTCTTGGTCCGGCGTGCGACATAGCGCGCTTCCTGCCCACAAGGACAACGAAGGCGTGTACGGGCTTCATCGGAAAGATCGGCGTTGAGACGCTGCTCAATCGCGTGGGCCGCGAGCCGCAGAGTACGCTGGCGCAAAGCGATTTCCAGAGCCTCGAAATCCAGCTCCGCGAGGGCTTCCCGACCTAAGAGGGCTTCGACTTCTTGGGCGACTTCGGCTTCCAACGCTGTCTGGAGCCCCTTTTTGGGGCGGCCTCGGAAGCCGCCGGACCTTCGAGTTGGGCATTGGCCCATTGCTCGCAAGCTTCCCAGAAAGCCTCCACTTGACGTCGGAAGTGCTGGCCGGCCTGGACCTGACGGCGTACCAATTCAGCCTGGGCGGCAGAAACCAAGCGAGATTCGGTTCGCCCCGCGACTCCTCGGGTGAGACTGAAGTACGGGCCGTGGCGTGCGTCGGGGTCGCTGGCACAGGGACAGCCTGGCTTACTGCACTTGACATAACGTTCCGAGAGCGAGCCTCGGCGCATGGGCTTAGCTTGCGCCAGCTGCGAAGCGAGATCACGAATACGTTCCGGAACTTCGCGAGAATCGGGCATGGTTCCTCCTTACGGCTATAATAGCCGTAAGAATACCTTCTTACCACCCTATTCTCACGCAGTTCTCACTTCTATGGGGTGCACCCTGGGGTGACGGTCTGGTGGGATGAGGGCGGCGGAGTGTGTTAGTGTGATCTTCCCAAATTCGTGAGGACAGGACGAGGAGAACGATGGCTAAACCGAAAGTGCTGGCGACGCGGCCGCTCTTTCCTGCGGCGCAGGAGATTTTGAAAGCGGGGTGCGAAGCGGAGTATTGGACCAAGCCGGAACGGATATCGAAGGAGGAGTTGTTTAAGAGAATCAAGGATAAAGAAGGTCTGGTGTGCCTGCTAACGGAGAAAGTGAACCTCGAACTGCTTAGCGCGGCGCCGAAATTGCGGATTGCGGCGAACGTGGCAGTTGGATTCGACAATATTGATGTGGCGGCTTGCACGAAGCGCGGAGTGGTGGCCACGAACACGCCGGGTGTGCTCGACGAGACCACGGCGGATTTTGCGTGGACTCTAATGATGGCAGTAGGGCGGCGGCTGGTGGAAGGCGACACGCTGGCGCGGTCTGGGAATTGGAAGGGCTGGGACTTGGA
>DASVWZ010000183.1:0-1822 GCA_036392935.1 Terriglobales bacterium
CTACCGGATCCTCGTGCATAAGCCTTCCGACCAGCTCTCTGTAACTGCCTGTGCTAGTCCGAAGAAAAATATGTCCTCCTCCAAACGCCAACAGTTTCAAAGCTGCGAATAACGTGAATACGGGCAATATTAAAATTGCTACTGTAATGCGGCGCAAACTCCATACTCTTCTTTCGCAGATTTTTTCTATAAGTCTTCCTGAAAACAGCCCTTCTTCTCTGCCAAAGTTTTTCCAATGAACATCATCGAATCGCACCCACCATCTGAGCAGAAAATCCTTTGCTCTCTCTTGACCAGCTTTGCCGATTGAGGTGGACCCCGAAAACGAGACAGTTGGCGAAGGTGGAGCCCTGCCCCTAGAAAGCGCTGATGGCGCGGGAGCAGGAGATGAAGCAGACACGGAAGAAGCACAACGCGGCGTTCAAAGCGAAGGTGGCGCTGGCGGCGGTAAAGGGCGACCGGACGGTCGCCGAGTTGGCGAGCGCGTTCGGGGTTCATCCGAACCAGATCTACAATTGGAAGAAGCAGCTGCTGGACGGCGCGGCGAGCGTTTTCGAGGGCGGCGGCGCGGCGGCGGAGGGGACGGCCAGCGAGGCGCAGGTCGATGTTCTGTACCGGCAGATCGGCCAGCTGAAGGTTGAAAACGATTTTTTGGCACGAAACCCCCGGACTTGATCCGGGGGCGGGCCGAACGTCGCGCAATGATCGTGCGCGAGGATCCGGCGCTGGCGGTATCACAGCAGTGCCGGTTGCTGGCGGTATCGCGCGCATCGGTCTACCGGAAGCCGGCAGAGGTCAGCGACGAGGACCGCGCGATCATGGCGCTAATCGATCGGCAATACCTGGAGCGACCGTACTACGGTTCCCGGCGGATGGCGGCATGGCTGGCCAGTCAGGGCCATGCCGTCAACCGCAAACGGGTTCAACGCCTGATGCGTTTGATGGGGTTGGTGGCGATCTACCAGCGGCCGAACACGAGCAAGCCGGCGCCCGCGAACAAGGTCTACCCCTACCTCCTCGGCGGCCTGCGGATCGAGCGGGCCAATCAGGTCTGGTGCGCCGACATTACCTACATCCCGATGCCCAAGGGCTTCCTTTACTTGGTGGCGATCATGGATTGGCATAGCCGTGCGGTGCTGGCGTGGCAACTGTCGAACACGCTCGGCGCCGACTTCTGCGTCGAGGCCCTGGAGGAGGCCTTGGCACGGTACGGCAATCCCGAGATGTTCAACACGGACCAGGGCTGCCAATTCACCAGCACCGAGTTCACCAGCGTGCTCGAGCGATGCGCGATCACGATCAGCATGGACGGCAGGGGCCGCTGCATGGACAACATCTTCATCGAGCGGCTGTGGCGCAGCCTGAAATATGAGGAGGTCTTCATCAAGGCGTACGCCTCGGTGGCGGAAGCGCGCCATGGCATTGGTGGTTGGTTGGCGTTCTACAACGACGAACGGCCGCACCAGGCCCTGGGCTATCGGACGCCGCGCGCGGTTTTTGAAGGCGTGGCCTGTGATCATGTGGATAACGCTTCAGCTTCGCTTTCGCGTTACCCACATGATGACAGGCACAACAACAACGAAAAGGTATTGATCAATGTAGAAGAATAGCTATACTGCGGTTCAAGCGAAAGATCCCTCGGTCGGGAGGGGCAACGGAAGGCGGCGGGACTCTCTCTTAACTCCCCCCGATTCCTGTCCAACCGATGGGGTCCACCTCAAGGGGACAAGCTGCGCTACCAACGTGACCTGCTGCGCATCCAGCAAGAGGCGACGCTAACACGTATCGCTCAAGTGGCAGTAGAACAGCATGGTCCGCTCCG